>DASVKT010000032.1:0-7278 GCA_036385235.1 Candidatus Limnocylindrales bacterium
GAGGGAAAGTGGAGGCGACGAGCGGGATCGAACCGCTGAATAGGGGTTTTGCAGACCCCCCCCTTAACCACTTGGGTACGTCGCCTCGGACGCGAGCCGGCGGGGAACCGGCAATTAGCGGGCAGATTGGCTGCCCCTCGAGGACTCGAACCTCGCCTAACGGATCCAAAGTCCGCTGTCCTACCACTAGACGAAGGGGCAGAGGGTCGAACTCTACGCAGACGACCGTCCGGGTCGGCAGCAAATGAAAGGAGTGGAGCGGAAGACGGGACTCGAACCCGCGACCCTCACCTTGGCAAGGTGATGCTCTACCAACTGAGCCACTTCCGCTCGATAAACCACGCCAGCCATTTATGGTGCCGAGAGCCAGGATCGAACTGGCGACACCGCGATTTTCAGTCGCGTGCTCTACCGACTGAGCTATCTCGGCCCGAACAGACGGGATGACTGCCCGTCGGCGCGAGGAAAGGTAACACGAGGAACCGAAAGGCTGCAAGGCGCCCACCCATCGGCAGTGCCGCGACCCACAGCCTACTCCAAACCGGACAGCTGGCGCTGCTCGTTGGGGTCCATCGGGGCCTCGCCGGTAAGCTGTCGGAGACGATTGATTCGGTCGACGATGGGCGGATGCGTCGAGAAGAGCGCCGCCCCCCCACCGAGCTTCTTGAGTGGATTGACGATGTAAAGGTGCTGGGTCGCGCCGTTGGCCGCCTTGAGCGGCGTCTGGTCAGACGAGATCTTGGCCAGGGCGCTTTCCAGGCCGTGTGGGTTTCGGGTGAGTTGCACGGACGAAGCGTCGGCCAGGTACTCGCGTTGCCGGCTCACGGCCATCTGGACCATGGCCGTGAAGATCGGCGCCAGCACCGCCATGACGAGCCCGATCACGAGGAAGACGATCGCCAAGCCACCGCCACCGTTGTTGTCGTTGTTACTCCGCCGACCGCCGCCGAAGAAGAACGTATAGCGCAGGAAGAACTGGGCCAGCAGGGCGATGCTGCCGACCATCACGCCGACCATCAGCGTAAAGCGGATGTCGTAGTTGCGGATGTGGGACATCTCGTGCCCCAAGACGCCCTGCAACTCCTCGCGGTTCAGCCGGTTGAGCAGCCCTGTTGTGATCGCCACGGACGAGTGCTTGGGATCGCGTCCCGTGGCAAAGGCGTTGGGTGAAGCGTCGTCGATGATGTACACCCTCGGCATCGGAATGCCCGCCGCAACGGCCATCTCGCTGACCACGTTGAACAGCTGCGGCGCCGACTGAGCATCCACTTCCTTGGCTCCGGAGGTGGCCAGCACGAGCTGGTCGCCGCCGAAGTAGGAGCCGATAGCGCTCAGGGAACCGATCGCCACTGCGATCATCGTGGCGCCGACACCCCAAAGGACCGGGTTGCCGGCGTTGTTGCCATAGCCGATGACGTAGCCAATCAGATATCCGAACACGCCCAGAACCAGAACGATCAGCAGGGCGAGCAGGAAGGAATTGCGGCGATTGGCCGCTTGCTCGGAGTAGAAAGTGGACAAGGGTATTCCGCCTCAGGACGCAGCGGCCCCAACGGCTCTCACCGTGGGGCCCTGCTCACCGGCTATCCGAGGTTGACGACCGGGACCTCAGCGGCCTCCGGCTCGGCCTGGAAGAAGTCGCGCTTGACGAAGCCCATCGGGCCTGCGATCAGAACGGCCGGGAAGACCTGCAGCGAGTTGTTGAACTCGAGGACGCAGGCGTTGTAATGCTGGCGGGCGAACGAGATCTGATTCTCGGTCGTGGTCAGCTGCTCCTGGAGAGCCAGCACGTTCTGGTTGGCCTTGAGGTCCGGATAATTCTCGACGACGGCGAAAAGGGACTTCAGGGTGCCGGTAAGTGCGTTCTCGGCCTGGGACTGGGCGGCGATACCCTGGTTGCCAGCTGCGATTGCGTTGCCGCGGGCCTGCGTGACGGCCTCGAGGACTCCCTTCTCGAAGTCCATGTAGCCCTTGACGGCATTGACCAGGTTCGGGATGAGGTCGTGGCGGCGCTTGAGCTGGACCTGAATCTGAGCATTGGCTTCATCGACGCGGTTCCGCTTGGTGACCAAGCCGTTGTAGAGCCCGACAACAAACAAGACCACGACTACCAAAACGACAATGGCGATGATGGCGTAGAGCATGTCCCTCCTCCGAGAGCTACATGGCCGCAACAGCTGCCGTGCGGGAAACTCAGTCTAGCAGGAGGCCATCTGCCGAGCGCCATCGACCGATCCGTTGGGCACGACGCGAAACGAGAGCCACCCTTGGGTTCCGAACGTATGACCACCGCCGTCGGCCGAAGGTTCGGTTGGATGCGGCGGTTGGTCGCCTACGCATTTCGGCCGCTGTTCCGGGCAGTGCGACGACGCGCGCGGGTTGAGGAGCCGGGCGGCGGCATGCCCGGGTTGAAGCGCCGCCACGGGCCCAAGCGCCGCGCCCGGGTTGAAGCGCCGCGCCCGGGCCCAAGCGCCGCGCGGACCCAAGCGCCGCGCCCGACCCTCCCCGGGCCTCCCCGCGCCCCTCCGAACACAACATCTAGGCATATTCAAATCCACGTAGCACGGCATCAACAGTTGGGCCGCTCCGGGAGTTTCGAGCCGGGCTACCGTGCGCCTCGCACGCTCGGACGGCGGACGCGGCAGACCTCAGCCCCAGATTTCGGGCCGCCGGGAGGTCCAATTCCTGGTTTCGTGCAACCCGGGTTTGAATCTGACCAGAAGGCGACGCCAGAGCCGCTGTCGGACGGGCGCCGCAGGATCCTGCCCAGATGTCGTCCGTCGAGCGGGTGGCCAACTCTCAGTAGCGTCGCATGCTCGCGAGCGTGACGCCGGTTGGTTGACGTGTCGGCAATGATCAACCAAACATCGACCTGCGCCGGCCGCCAGCCCCGCCCGGCCACGATCTGCGGCGCCAAACGCCGCTTATTGTCCAGCGTGCCCAGAAGCTCGTTCACGTCCATTAGCTGGGTCTTGATTTCGATCACTATCAGGTGCGATGTCTCGGCGTGCCACATCAAAAGATCCACGACCCCGCCCTCGCGATAGATCGCGAACGAAACCTCGGGCCGCACCACCCAACTGGGCGTCACCCCAAGCGCCTCTGCGACGCTCTCCGCAAGCAGCGAGTGGCGCCGGTTAGGCAAACGATCCAGATCGCCGCCCTTCCACCATCCCACCAGTTCGACACGGACATCGAGGGCGGCCCCGATCTTCCTGATGGTATCGAGCGACAAGCTCCGACAATGCCCGCGCTCTACCAGCGACACCGTCCCATGCGACACACCGGCCAGCCGCGCCAGGTCCGCCTGCCGCAGGCCGCACTTCAGCCGCACGGCCCTGATCACAGCCCCGAGTCGCTGGTCGCCCACGGTTGAATTCTGCCGGGCGCCGCTCAACCGCGGCTTATGCAGGGATGAGCCGGGCGCCGCAGCCGGGCGCGGGTCAATGGCGTGCCGCAGCAATGGCGCGCCGCAGCCGGGCGCGGGTCAATGGCGTGCCGCAGCCCAGGCCGGGCATGCATAGAAG
Organism: Candidatus Limnocylindrales bacterium; assembly: GCA_036385235.1. GTDB lineage: Bacteria > Chloroflexota > Limnocylindria > Limnocylindrales > CSP1-4 > Fen-1039. The sequence goes on from DASVKT010000032.1 coordinate 3,528, forward strand.
GGGTTGGTGGGCGGTACAGGATTCGAACCTGTGACATCCTCGGTGTAAACGAGGCGCTCTAGCCGCTGAGCTAACCGCCCGCGGGGGCCGCGGAGATGAGGCGGGCCGCGGATGCGGCGCCGTGGTCCATTGCACGGCCGATCTTGGGCCTTGCGGCCAGTTGCGGCAACTCGGCCGTATCGGCCGCCCAGCGGCCGAGTCTAGATCAAGCGGAGGGTGGTGCCCAGGCCGGGACTTGAACCCGGATGGATTGCTCCATACGCCCCTCAAACGTACGCGTATACCAATTCCGCCACCTGGGCACGAGAGTTACCACGACGGCGATCCGTCGCTGCGCTGAAGTAATGGTACCGAGGAGGGGATTTGAACCCCTACACCCTTGCGGGCACTGGCTCCTGAAGCCAGCGCGTCTGCCATTCCGCCACCTCGGCGCACGCAGCCACCGGCCTACCGGTCGCTAGCGAGGCGCCAGTCTATCACATCCCAGAAACGCCCCGAAGCGTCGGATATCTGGTTCGACGTGACGTTTCGGACGCGGTTGGAAACCACTAAGTTGTAGTCCCTGAAGATCAGCGGGAGTATCGGGATTGTGGTGGAGATGTACTTCTCCAGCGTTGCGATGGCGTCCTTGCGTGCCGCTGGATCCACGACCTTGCGAACGCCCATCAGCATCGGGTCCAGGGTCTTGTCCTGGACCCCGGCTACATTCGATCCGCCCGATCCCACCTGCGACGAGAGCAGCACCGGGCCGAGGTCCGGATCCAGCCCAACCTCGAAATTGACGACTGCAGCCGCGAAATTGCCGTTGGTGAGGCGCTGAACGTACGTGGAGGTTGCAACCGCATCGATCGTGACCGTCAGGCCGATCGCGCGCCACGAATCGGCAACTGCCAGCGCGGTCCGATAGACCGTCGGACTGCTGGCTTCATCGAGCGTCAGCAAGTCCATCGTGTAGACGGCCGTGCCCTTCGGCAGCGTCCAGCCGCCGGTCGACCTGACCCAATCGGCCGAAGTCAGGAATTTCTCAGCGTCATCCATGCTGAAAGGCGTGGGCATGGCGGACGAAGCGTCGTACTCCCGCTGCCACGATGGAATGGGTAGATCGGCAACGGTTCCCCGCCCCTTGAAGACGTCCCGAAGCATTTGCTCGCGATCGATCGCGGCCAGCAAGCCGGTGCGCACGTCCGTGTCGCGAAGTTCGGGATGGGTCGGGCGCTGGTTCAGAACCACGCTCAGGAGGCTGGACTCGCGAAACGGCACCAGCCGAGACCCGGCCGTCTTGAGGGCTGCGTCGGTGAGGTCCGGCGTCAGGCCGCCGACGGCATCAAGCTTCCCGGCCTGGAATGCCGCCTCTGCCGAAGCCATATCGTCGTAGAAGACAAGCTCGATGTCGGTCGCGTCGGTCACGACGGCTCCGCTTGCAAGCGGGGCAACGACCGGTGTCGCCGTCGGGGCCGGCGTGGGCGTAGGTGGCGCCGTCGGGGACGGAGTCGGCGTTGGGGTGGGCTTGGGAGTGGCAGTCGGGGCCACGGACCTGGCCGGGGCCGGCGTCTCGGTGCGGAAGGCAATCTGGCTCGGACTGGAGCTCGAGCTGGAACTGGGCTGCGCGGAAGGCGTGGCCGTCGGCGCAGCCGTCGCGGTGGAAACGCGATGCAGCAAAGCGTGCGACGAGTCCAACTCGACGATCTTGTAGGCCCCGTCGCCGACCGGCCTGGCGCTGTAGCTCGAATCGGCCAGCGCGATGACGGGAGTTCCCTTCAGCAGATGCGACGGCAGAATCGGCAGTTGAGCCTGGCGCAGGAAGCTGGCAATCGGCAGCGTCATCGTGAATCTCACGGTGGTGGCGCTATCCGCAATCGCGTGCACGCCCTGCCACGACGCCCCGACGGGCCCATCGTACTGGCCGTCCTGGATGAGGCCGATCGTAAAGACGACATCGGCGGCGGTTACCGGCTGGCCGTCGTCCCAATAGGCCTTATCGGTCATCTTGAACGTGTAGGTGCGGCCGTCACCAGAGAGGGACCAGGTAGCCAGGTCGGGCACTACCGTCCCATCCGGCCCTTCCTTTGTGAGGCCGCGGAATACGAGCGCGACGATATCCTTGTCCGCCTGCGAGCGGGCGGTCAGGGGATTGACGGAACTCGGGTGGCCGACAACACCTTCGCGATACGGCAGGACCGTCCCGGGTGTCTGGGTGGGCTGACCGGAACCGGACGGCGCACGGACAACGAGCGCCGCGCCGGCAACGGCGAACGCGGCGAAAAGGCCGACGACGGCAAGCCGATCGCGTCTGTTCATGTGGTCACGTCCGTGTCCGACGGAAGCCCAGTATCGGTCCCGACGGGCTGAGGGATCCCCTCCGGCCGAGTCGCCCCCAAGATCAACCCGCGGCGATCTTGGGCCCGATGACGAAGCTCGCCTCAGAGAATATGCAGAACAGGATCGCCAGTAGGATCGTGAACTGCCACAGGCGTCGCTCGATTCCGCGGCGGCTGCGATACACGGACGAGTCGCCACCGAATGTGGCCGACAGGCCCGAGCCTCGCGCCTGAAGCAGGATTGCGAGCATCAGGAATACACCGATGATGTCTTGGCCGAGGGCCAGAGGGAAAAGCACGGCTCGAAACAACCTCTTTGTAGGTCCGCAGGCAGCGGACCGGCGCATGTTAGCACAGGACCGCGGCCTCCCGACTGCAAGAGCCGGAGGGCCGCGGCGATGCGCAGCAGTTTGGGGTTAGCTCCCGGCCACGATGACGAGGGCTGCCGGTCGAACCGGCGCCTGAGACATCAGGCGGGCTTGCCTTCGGCGGCGGCTCGAGCCTTGGCGGTGATGGCCGCGCGCGCGACCATGCCGGCCATCTCGTCCGGCTTGAGCGACGCACCGCCGACGAGGCCGCCGTCGATGCTGTGCTCGGCCAGGAACTCGCCGATGTTGGCGCTGGTCACGCTGCCACCGTAGAGAACCGGAACCTTCTCAGCGTTCTTGCCCCAGTTGAGGTCCGAGACGAGAGTTGCGCGAATCGCCTCGGCCATTGCCGCGGCGTCTGCGCTGGAGGCGGTGCGGCCCGTGCCGATTGCCCAAACGGGCTCGTAGGCGATGACGAAGCCGGCGTCGAGGAGCGCATCGATGTCCTTGCCGACAAGGGCGCCCCTCAGCTGAGTGGCAACAACCTCAACGGCTCGACCGGACTCGCGCTCGTCGAGCAGTTCGCCAACGCAGAGGATGGGGCGCAGGCCGGAAGAGATCGCGCGCGCGAGCTTCTTGCCGATGAGCTCGTCGCTCTCCAGCTGGTCGCGGCGGCGCTCGGAGTGGCCGAGGATGACCCAAGTGGCCAGGCCCTGCAGAGCGGCGGCAGAAACCTCACCGGTGTACGCGCCGGCAAGCTCGTGATGGACATTCTGGGCGCCGACCTGGACGGCCGTGTCCTTGAGGGCGTCACGGACGGCGGAAAGGCAAACATAGGGCGGGCAGATGACTCGGATGACGTCCGGCTCCTCTGTCCGGGCGGCAATTGTCGCGGCCAGCTCGCCGGCGTCCGCGGGGGTGGTGTTCATCTTCCAGTTGGCAGCAATAATCAAAGGTCTCATGGCGCGAATGATGACAGAGTGCAGGGCTTGGCCGGAGGGAGGTTCGGCCCTTCGGTGGGTGGCCGGTGGGGTATGGCGCGGGGGCCGAGTGGCGGGCGCGGGCGGGCGCGGGCGTCGCGGGGGCCGAGTGGCGGGGCGCGGGGCGCGGGGCCGCGCCTCGGGG
>DASVKT010000033.1:0-3304 GCA_036385235.1 Candidatus Limnocylindrales bacterium
ATCCCGGCCCACCCTCCACTCTGGGCCGCGATCGGCGCAGCCACGGCAGATGCCCTGGCGGTGGAGAACGTGCCCGTCGATCTGGTTCCGCCAAGATCAACCGGCGTTTCCCTGGTCGCCGCGCTCATTGCCACGGGCCAACTGAGCGGCAGTCGCATTCTCCTGCCGCGGTCGGACTCCGCCGACGACACCATGCCGAGCCTCCTTCGGCGTGCCGGCGCGGACGTTGACGCAATCGAGGCGTACCGGACCGTCGAAGCGCCTGAATCGTCTCTTGGCCCACTTGCCGACGCCCTCGACGAACCGACATTGGCGGCCATCGTTGTGGCCTCCGGGTCGGCGGCTCGCGGCCTGGTCACTCTCTCTCGTCGGATCGGCCGGCTGAGTCGCCTGCGCGGCATCTCTATCGTGTCGATCGGACCTTCCACATCGTCCGTGCTGCGAGGGTTGGGATTCGAACCGGCAGCTGAGGCGGCAGGCCCCACTTCTCAAGCCATTGCCGAGGCCGTGGCATCCCTGCCGCCTGGGGCGGCGCGAACCCAAGTCAGTCGCGCCACGGCACAACCGGAGTACAGCCGATGACCATCCCCGCCCCATCAGAAGCCGGCGACTACCGCCCGGCTGCCGACCACCGCACTCGCCGCCTTCGCGGCGGCCCGGCCCTGCGCCGCCTGGTCCGCGAAACCCGGCTCGATCCGGCCAGCTTGATCCAGCCGATCTTCGTCGTCTCCGGCAGCGGCCGTCGCGAATCGATCGACGCGATGCCCGGACAGGCCCGACTCTCGCCGGATCTCGCCCTGGCGTACGCGCAGGAGCTTGCCGAAGCCGGCGTCGGCGGGCTCTTGCTATTCGGGATCCCAGACGCCAAGGATCCGCTGGGGACCGCCGCCACCGATCCGGATGGCCCCGTGCCGGAGACGCTGCGCCTGATCTGCGAGGCGGCGCTTCCACTCGTTCTGGCCGCCGACGTCTGCCTTTGCGAATACACCAGCCACGGCCATTGCGGCGTCCTGGACGGTCGGCACATCGACAATGACGCGAGCCTCGTGCCTCTCGCTGCCGCAGCCGTGGCCTACGCGGAGGCCGGTGCGGACATCGTCGCGCCCAGCGCCATGCTGGATGGCCAGGTCGGCGCCATTCGCGCCGCACTCGATGCCGGCGGCAAGACTGAGACCGCCATCCTGGCCTACTCGTCCAAGCACGCCTCCGCGCTCTATGGCCCATTCCGTGACGCTGCCGGTTCGGCGCCGGCATTCGGGGATCGGCGCAGCTACCAGATGGACGCAGCCAACCAGCGCGAGGCTCTTCGCGAACTCGAGCTCGATGCCGCTGAAGGGGCCGACATGCTGATGGTGAAGCCGGCTATCACGTCGCTCGACATTCTGGCCCTGGCGCGCCGGCGCTTCGACCTGCCGCTCGCCGCGTACCAGGTCTCGGGCGAACTAGCCATGATCGAGGCCGCAGCCGAACGCGGCTGGATCGACCGACGATCTGTCGCCCTCGAGTTGCTGACTGCAATCTCGCGCGCCGGGGCCGACATCATCGTGACGTACCTCGCCCTGGAGGCCGCCCGCTGGCTGGCTCAGGAGCGGGCTCGATGACGGGCGCCGACGCGGGGCCCACCGCCGGTTCGGGGCCCACCGCCAACTCGGGGCCGACCCCCGGTTCGGGGCCCACCGCCGGTTCAGCGGCTCTGCGGCTGCGCGCCGATTCGCTCTTTCCCGGCGGAGTGAATAGCCCCGTCCGGGCCTATGGCGCCGTTGGCGGAGAACCGCCGGTAATCGTCCGCGGCTTGGGCGCCACGGTCTGGGACGCCGACGGTCGCGAGTACCTCGACTACGTGGGCGCGTTCGGGCCGCTCATCCTCGGCCACGCCCATCCCGATGTCGTCGCGGCGGTCCACCGCGCCACCGAGGAAGGCGGCCCTTTCGGCGCAACAACTCCCGGCGAGATTCGACTGGGCGAGTTGGTGCGCGACGCAATGCCGGCGGTGGAGCGCCTAAGGTTCGTCAGTTCCGGAACGGAGGCCGCAATGAGCGCCCTGCGAGTGGCGCGCGCAGCAACCGGACGGAACCTGATTCTCAAGTTCGAGGGGGGATATCACGGCCACTCGGACGCGTTGCTGGCCGATGCCGGTTCCGGGCTGGCAACCCTGGGCTTGCCCGCCAGTGCCGGGGTTACTGCCGAGGTCGCCGGCCAAACAATCGTGGCGCCGTACAACGACCTCGCGGCCGTGGAAACTTGCCTGCGCACCCACCGGGACCAAGTGGCGGCGATCATCGTGGAACCGGTCGCGGCGAATATGGGCGTCGTGGCGCCGTTGCCCGGGTTCCTGGCCGGGCTGCGAGACGCTGCCACGCGGCATGGCACCTTGCTCATCTTCGACGAAGTCATCACGGGCTTTCGTCTTGCCCGCGGCGGAGCCCAGGAGCTGTACGGCGTCCGGCCGGACATCGTGCTTCTCGGCAAGATCCTGGGTGGCGGCTTGCCGATCGGCGCATATGGGGGTCGCGCCGAGTTGATGGATCTGGTCGCACCGGTCGGGCCGGTCTATCAGGCGGGCACGTTGTCCGGTCACCCGACCGTGATGGCGGCCGGCATCGCCACGCTCGAAGCGCTGAGTGCGGGGACGTACGCCGGCCTTGAGTCCGCGGGTCTCACGCTGGAGCACGGCCTCGTTGAATTGGCGCGCGGTGCCGGCGTCAAGGCTTCGGTTGCGCGCGCCGGATCACTGCTAACGGTCTTCTTCCGCGCGACGCCGCCCTGCAACTACCGCGAGGCGCTCGAATCCGATGGCGCCCAGTTCGCCCGTTTCCACCGGTCGATGCGACTGGCCGGGGTGCTCCTGCCTCCGTCGCCCTACGAAGCGTGGTTCATCTCGACCGCCCACACACCCGAGGTGATCGCCGGGACGTTGGCCGCCGCCGAAAGGGCGTTCATGGAGTTGGGCTGAGCGGCCGGCCGCCGCCGCGACGGCGTTCCGCGAGTCGGCCGTCAGTCCACGAGCGTGACCCGGGTCAATCCACGAGCGTGACCCTCGTCTAATCGACGAGGGTTTGCGACTGCTCCCGCATGAACTGCTGGACGTAGTAGAGGCCACCCGAGGCCTTGCCGGTGGTGCCGGAACCCTTCCAGCCGCCGAAGGGCTGAATGCCCGGCCAGGCGCCGGTGGTGGCGCCGGCTCGGCGGTTGATGTAGATGACTCCGGCCTCGATCTTGTCCTTGAAGTTCTCGACTTCTTCGTGATCGGCGCTGAAGAAGCCGGCCGTCAGGCCGTAGATCGTGTCGTTGGCGCGGGCGATGG
>DASVKT010000034.1:0-5265 GCA_036385235.1 Candidatus Limnocylindrales bacterium
CGAATGCGGCAAGCGGCCGAGGAGGGCTACATAACGGCCACTGCCGTCGCCGATGCGCTGGTCCGCCAGGGAGTAGCTTTCCGGGCGGCCCACCACATCGTCGGCGCGCTCGTGGCCGAAGCGGAGCGAGGCGGAGTGGGCCTGGACGCGCTCGACGATGCCACGATCGCCGCGGCGCTGGCCACCTCCGACGACGTCGTGGCGCTGAAGCTCGCCAATGACGCGGCAATTCCCACGAAGCTGCGGGCCGCGGCGGCGCTGGACGGTGCCCTGGCGAGTTGCGATGTGGTGGGTGGCACCGCGCCGCGGAGGGTCGCGGCCGCGCTCGCGGCGGCAAAGGCGAGGCTCGGGGTCGGGTAGTGCTGCGCTGGCAGCGGAAGGGGGGACGTTGTGAACGGACGGCGCGCCCGGGCGATGCTCGCACGGCTAGCGCAGAGTCGCCTGATCCCCGCATTTGGTCAGCCTTGCATCACCTGAGAGTTGGAGCGGATCCGGCGTCGATGAGCGGTGCCTGATGGGCGTTAGGCCGCCAACGGGCACGGCGCTGAGCGTGACCTCGTGCGCCCGGCGATCGAACGCCGCTCGGCCCGAGTCTCCCGTTCGCGATCGGATCGCCAACTGTCATTCCAGGCAAGCCTGAGAAGAAGGGCACTGGGCCGGCAGCGGTCAGCCGTCCCATCTCGTGCGCCGCCTTCGCATGGCGTGCTGAACCGCAACCTGGCCGCCACCGGAGCGCGACCTGAGATTCACCTGGTCGCTACTGATTGCGCCAGTTGCCGCCCCTACGCTTTCGCTGGCCGGCGGAAGTCTTGCCGGATGGTTGCAACGATGGGGACGAAGGAGAAACGCGGGTGATTAACTCTGGCGATACCGCCTGGGTACTGACCTCGACGGCGCTCGTCATGTTGATGACGCCCGGTCTGGCCCTCTTCTACGGTGGCCTTGTCCGCCGCAAGAACGTGCTCAGCACGATCATGCACAGCGTCTTCATCCTGGCGCTCGTCAGCGTCACTTGGGTGCTCTTCGGGTTCACCCTCGCGTTCGGCAAGGACGTGAACGGCTGGGGGATCATCGGCGGGCTCGATTACATCGGCCTCCACGGCGTGGGCAAAGAACCGCTGGCACAGTACGCGCCAAACATTCCCGGCAGCGCCTACATGGCTTTCCAGATGATGTTCGCTGTGATCACGCCGGCCCTCATTACCGGCGCCTTCGCCGAGCGCAAGCGCTTCAAGGCTTTCGTGCTGTTCTCGCTGCTCTGGACGCTCCTCGTTTACTCGCCGATCGCCCACTGGGTCTGGGGCGAGGGCGGCTGGCTGAGAAACCTGGGAGCCATCGACTTTGCCGGCGGGACCGTCGTCCACATCAGCTCGGGCGTCGCCGCGCTGGTCGCGGCACTGGTCCTGGGCCCGCGAGTCAGGCGCGAGTCGGAACGCTTCGAGCCCCACGACGTCCGCCTCACCGTCATCGGAGCCGGCCTGCTCTGGTTCGGCTGGTTCGGCTTCAACGGCGGGTCCGCGCTCGCGGCCAACGGCACTGCGGCGAACGCGTTCGTCGTCACGAACACCGCGGCCGGGATGGCGGCCCTGACATGGATCACGGTCAGCTGGTTGCACAAGGGCACGCCGAGCGTGGTCGGTGCCGTTGCCGGCGGCGTCGCCGGGCTCGTGGCCATCACTCCGGCCTCGGGCTTCGTGGATCCCAGTGCCGCGATCATCATCGGCTTTGCGGCCGGCGCGACCTGCTACGGCGCCATCCTCCTGCGCGAGCGGCTCAAGATCGACGACGCGCTCGATGTCTGGGCCGTCCACGGCGTTGGCGGAACTCTCGGTGCGATCCTGACCGGCGTCTTCGCGGTAGCCGCCGTCGGTGGCGCCTCCGGGCTCATCGACGGCAACGCCGGCCAGGTCGGCAAGCAGGCTGTCGCAGTCGCTGCTACCTGGATCTACAGCGGCATCGCCACATTCGCCATTCTCAAGGTCGTGGACTTCTTCGTTGGGATCCGCGTGGAAGAGGCCGAAGAGGAGGCGGGCCTCGACTCTTCGCAGCATGGCGAGGTTGCCTGGCAGAGCTGATGCGCCGCCCGTGCAAGGCCCACTGGCCGGAACCTCAACTGAACGATCGAGTCGGCTGAAATACGCTGCCTGCCGATGTTCGAGACTGCGGACGAACTCGCGGAGCTGCAACGTCTGCTCGACGCGGCCGCTGCGCACTCCAACCCGCATATGCGCTCGCTCGTCACGCCCGAAAGACGCCTATCCGCAGCGCAGGTCGTCACTTACCTGCAAGGGACGAGGCACGTAGCGCTGGCGACCGTGACGGCGAACGGCGAGCCGCGGGTGTCCCCGCTCGATGCCTTGTTCATCCACGGCCGTTTCACGATGGGTACGGGCGCGCAGGCGGCTCGGGTACGCAATCTCCGTGCCAATCGCGCCTGTTCCGCGGTGCACATGGATGCCGATCGCGTTGCGGTGGTCGTCAACGGTCGGGTCGAGTGGATCACGCGCGGCCATCGCGATCACGATTCGATCGTTGCGACCTGGCTGGCTACCTACGGTTCCGACCCGTACGACCTGGGCGACATCGTCCTGTTTCGGCTCGAGCCAGCCTCGATGTGGACCTTCGCCCTCCACCCCGACGAGTTCCCGGAGCACTAGAGCTCCCGGGCGAAGGCACGGTGGCGCCCCGGGCAGCCGGCCGGTCGCAAGACCCAGCCGGCAAGACGCGTCCCGAACGGAAACCCTCGCGCCACTGGAGCGCTACCGGACGGTTACCCGGTCGTCACTGAATCCCGGACGCAGCCTCCATACGCTTCCCCAGACCGAAACCTTTCCGTCAGTTACGTTGCGAGTGGGGAAGCGAGGGAGTTCGAACGTGAACGCGGGCGACACCGCCTGGGTACTGACCGCAACTGCGCTCGTCATGTTGATGACGCCGGGCCTGGCGCTGTTCTACGGCGGGCTCGTGCGCCGAAAGAACGTGCTCAGCATCCTCATGCAGTGCATGTTCATTCTGGCGATGGTCAGTGTTACGTGGGTGCTCTTGGGCTACACCCTCGCATTCGGTCAGGACGTCAACGGCTGGGGGATCATCGGTAACCTCGACCACATCGGCCTCAAGGGCATCGGCGTCGGGCCCGGCCCGTACGCGAGCACGATCCCCTCCACCGCCTTCGCCCTGTTCCAGATGATGTTCGCCATCATCACCCCGGCCCTGATCATCGGCGCTTTTGCCGAGCGCAAGCGCTTCAAGGCTTTCGTGCTCTTCGCTCTGTTGTGGAGCCTGCTTGTCTACTCGCCCATCTGCCACTGGGTCTGGGGGCAAGGTGGCTGGCTCAGCAAGATGGGCGTGATGGACTTCGCCGGCGGCACGGTCGTCCACATCAGCTCGGGGGTCGCCGCCCTCGTCGCCGCCCTCGTACTGGGTCCGCGCGTCAAGCGCGAATCCGATCGCTTTGAGCCACATGATGTCCGCCTGACCGTCATCGGCGCCGGCATCCTGTGGTTCGGCTGGTTCGGCTTCAACGGTGGCTCGGCGCTGGCTGCGAACGGACTCGCCGTGAACGCCGTCCTGGTGACGAACACCGCCGCCGGCATGGGCGCCCTCACGTGGCTGACCATGAGCTGGCTCCACAAGGGCTCGCCCAGCGTCATCGGCGCGGTGTCGGGTGCGATCGCCGGCGAAGTCGCCATCACTCCGGCGTCAGGCTTCGTCGACCCGAGCTCGGCGATCGTCATCGGCTTCATCGCGGGAGCGGTCTGCTACGGCGCGATTCTGCTGCGCGAGCGACTCAAGGTCGACGACGCCCTCGACGTTTGGGCCGTCCACGGCGTCGGTGGGACCCTCGGCGTGCTGCTGACGGGCGTGTTCGCGGTGGCAGCCGTGCATGCCGGCTACTCCGGCTTGATCGACGGCAATCCCGGCCAGGTGGGGACACAGCTCGTGGCCATCGGCGCCGTCTGGATCTACAGCGCGATTGCGACGCTGGTCATCCTGAAGCTGGTCGACGTGGCCGTGGGTCTCCGAGTTGGCGCAGAAGAAGAGGAAGCGGGTCTGGACGTATCCCAACATGGCGAGGTCGTGTTCCAGTCATAACCCTTCTTCGGCGATCTGGTTGCCTGAAGGGCCGAACGTGGCGTTCGTACCGAACGGCAACTCCGGCGGCACCGTGGCGCTACCTACCGGCCACCGGCGCGCTACTGATCTCCACCGACTCCTTCCATAGACTTCCAACCAGTGAATGGGACAGGGTCCCGTTGGTTCAGCCGAAGGAGCCAGGACATGATCGCAGCCGCCTTCATCAGCTTCGCCATTCTGGTGGTAGCCTGGTTCGTGGCCCCGTCCCGCGCCCACGAAGCGGAGTAGCAACTCAAGCGCTGCCTGGCTCGGGGTCGTCCCCGGGCTCGTTCCAAACGTTGACCCGCGCACCTTTCGGCAGGTAGCGCGGGTTCGTTGTCTCTGGGACGAGGCGCGCCCGACAACGGGTCGTAGCCAATCGCTACTCGGGCGCCTGCTACGACTCCCAGCGCCGACACTCGAGCCCGCTACGATTGCGGGCGCTGGCCGCTTGAGCTCGCCACGACTCCCGGCGCCGGCCGCTCAGCCGGCCAAGCCCGATCCCGTCAGCGCGCGTCTTCGAGGCGGTAGCCGACGCCCCGAACGGACGCCGGCACGGGTGCTCCGGCTTCCTCGAGCTTGGTGCGAAGCCGGGCGAGATGAGGCTTCAGCCACTGCGGGTCGGGATTCGGCTCACCCGGCCAGCCGGCCGAGAGCAGGCTGCTGTGCGAAACAACGTGGCCGGCCGCTGCCACCAGCGATGCCAGCAAGCTGTACTCCGTCCGCGTCAAGACAAGCTCCTTACCAGACACGGCGGCGGTGTGACGGCCACGGTCGAGGACGATCGGGCCCCAGCGCAGCTCGCCAATGCCACGCGGCTCCGAGTCGTTACCGCGGCGGCGCATGACCGCGCGAATCCTGGCAAGCAGCTCCTGCTTGCCGAAGGGCTTCACAACGTAGTCGTCGGCACCTGTGTCGAGCGCCTCTACTTTGGCCCGCTCGTCGGCTTCTCCGGTGAGCACGATGATCGGCGTCTGCGACATGCGGCGGATCGCCCGGCACACTTCGACGCCGTCGAGGCCCGGCATCGCGAGGTCCAGCAGCACCAGGTCCGGACGCTCCTCGGAGAATCGCCGCAAGGCCGAGTTGCCGTCGTAGGCCGTGACGACGCGATGGCCCGCTCGACCGACGAGGGCCGAGACGGCGCCG
>DASVKT010000035.1:0-5286 GCA_036385235.1 Candidatus Limnocylindrales bacterium
AGCCAATTCGACCGCCGGCTATGGCGTTGACGAGGTTGAGATTAGCAAGACGATCGTCGACAAGCTGGCCCAGGCCGATGCTCCGGCGGACCTGCAGTCGGGCGGCTCGTTCGTCAGCCTCAAGCCGCAGGTTAGCGACGACAGCGCTCAGGCGGCCATCGACGAGGCGCAGAAGATGTTCGTGGACATCACTCTGACCCTGTCGAAGCTGCCCACCTATGCAGCGGCGCCTTCTTCGTGGCAGCCCAAGTCCTGGACGGTTCCCTCAGCTCAGATCAAGAGTTGGATCATCTTCGGTCGGCGGCAGGATGGCACGTACGCGCCGGCTGTAGATCCGGCCCAGGTACAGGCGTACCTGTCCGGCCTGTCGTCGAAGGTAAGCATCGCCCCAGTCGAGCCCTCGGTGATCTGGAATCCGGACGGCAGTCCAAAGGATCTGACTCCGGGCAAAGACGGTGTTGGTATCGACCTGACCGCAACTACTTCAGCCCTGTCGGCGTACTTGGACCAGCTGGCGACCGGCCACCGGCCCGATCCGACGCTCGAGGTCGTCACCGGACCCATTCATCCGCAGATCGCCACAGTCGAGAGCATCAAGGCCATGGTGATCATCGGCAAGTCGACGATCTATTTCTTCCCCGGCCCCTCAAACGGCCAAGGCAAGAACATCCGCCAGCCCGCCCTGAACCTCAATGGAATAGTCGTCGGGCCAGGACAGAGTTTCAGCTTCCTGGACGCTGTGGGTCCGATCGATGCGGCTCACGGGTTTGCCAATGGCGGCGCAATCATGAGCGGCAAGAGCGATCACACCGGCGTCATGGGCGGTGGCATCTGCTCTGCCTCCACGACGGTCTTCAATGCCGCTGGTTTGGCCGGCCTGCAGATCGACGAGCGACACGCCCACTTCTACTACATCAGCCGCTACCCGATCGGCAAGGATGCCACCGTTTTCTCCAACGGCAGTTCCACATGGGATCTGCGATGGACGAATGACACGGCATATCCGATCGTGATTCGCTCCTGGGCGACGTACGACTGGCAGAGTGCCATCACAGTCCAGCTGTGGAGCATGAAGACCAACCGCAAGGTGGTCTGGCCGGATGGCGTAAAGGCCAAGGAAGTTGCGGCGAGCGACGGGCCGCCTGACTACGTCAAGACGCTCAAGCCGGGCGAGACCTACAGGGCCGAATACGCAGACAACGGTTTCGACACCTCCGTACGCCGCGTAGTGACGGACCTGACCTCGGGGAACATCCTTCACGACGACACATGGCAGTCGCACTACGCGGCGGTCACGGGCGTCGTTCAGGTTGGGGTGACGCCATCGCCGTCCCAGACACCCAAGGATTCCGGCAGTGGGAGCCCCCAGCCCGGGTCGCCGACACCAAACCCGACGCCCAGCGCGACAACGACGGCGTCGCGGAGACGACGCAGACTCGCATAGGCGGGTAGGAACCTGGGTATCGGCGAGAGCCGGCGCGAATGCGCCGGCTCTCGCATTTCCGGGGCGGTTCCGGGTTTAGTCCGGAGCGGCGCGGACTACGCCGATTCGGGTGCCGGATCGTGCTCGTATCTCATAAGTTCCGGGAACAACCGGATCACGGCCAGCAATCCGACGAGACACAGAATGCCGCCCGAGATGACGGAGAATTGAGGGCCTGCCAGCGCGGCCACGCCGGCGGCTTCGGCATCGCCAAAGCGTGGCCCAGTCGTCACGACGAGCATGTGGATCGAGGAAATGCGGCCGCGGAGGCGGTCCAGCGTCACGAGCTGGACGATCGAGCTGCGTAGAACCGCGCTGAGTACGTCCGCCACGCCGGCGAATACGAGGCAGAGCAGAGCGAGCGGGAAGCTTGCCGTGAAGAACCCGAAGCCGACTATCGCCACTCCCCAGCCGGTCACGGCAGCAACGACCCCCCGGCCGGGCCGCCGGAGCTTGCCGACGGATCCGCTCAGTAGCGCCCCGATGAAGGCGCCGAGTGCCGGCGCGGCGGTCAGGAGGCCGTAGCCGGCCGCGCTCGTGTTGAACACCGTGAGGGCGAGTTGCGGGAACAGAGAGCTGGGCATGCCAAAGACCATCGCGTCGAAGTCGATGGCGAACGTGGCCTGGACGATCCGTCGGTCGCGGGCGAAGCGCAAGCCTTCCACCACAGAGCGGATCCCAGGACGTGTTGCGTCCGGGTGCGGCGGGATCGGGGCAATCACGAGCAGGGCGGCGAGGCTGGCGATGAACGAGACCACATCGAATGCGAAGGCAGTGGCCACGCCGGACAGGGCGATGATCATGCCTGCCGCAACCGGGCCGGCCACCGAGACCGTGGCCCCGCTCAGCCAGTTGACGGCGATTGCCGCGTGCAGGCGTTCGCGCGGGACCAGGCGACGGAGAGTGGAGGCTCGCGCCGGACCGTCGACTGCCCCGACCCCGGCCGATACGCAGGCGATGGCGTACAGCGCCACCAGCGGTGGCTCCGCCTGCAGGGCCAACACGGCCAGGCCGAGGCTGCAGGCGGCGAGCAAGATTTGCGTCGCGATCAGGAGCCGGCGTCTGTCGACGGCATCGGCTATGGCGCCGCCGCCCAGGGAGAAGATGAGGATCGGGACGAGCTGAACCAGTGCCAACAGCCCGATGGAGAGCGAGTTCTGAGTCAGGTGCCACAGCAGGAAGGGCAGGGCCACGACGGTGATCTGCCGTCCGAGGCTGTTGATGATCTGCCCCAGCCAGATCATGCGGAAGTCGCGGTCGAGCCGGACGGGCTCCATGTCTACCAGGATGCCCTGGAGTGTTTTCAGGTCGGGTCGTCGTCGGCGGGGGTCTCAGGCATTCGCGGAAGGATACGGGAGTCGGCTAGTCGGCAGGTTCGCGCAGCAGCGCAATCGAAACGCAGACGAACCAGGCGAGCAGGGTGAGCAGAGAGGCCCATTCCAGCGAGGTGACCGCCCACAGGCCGTCCGGTCGGTTGGCGATGGGGCCGCTGGGGTTGGCGGGCCGGTAGGTGGAGTAGACGGCGACGAAGACCCATGAGAAGGCCATGACGATGGCGCCGGGGACGATGAGCCAGCGTGGCAAGCTCGGGCGCCGTCCGGCCAAGATCCAGGCGCTCACGATGGCGGTGACGATCCAGCCCGTGAGGAAGAAGGTCAGGGCTACCAGCCCATGGACCCCATGGAGATTCATCGGGAAGACGCCGACGAGGGCGCCGGATGCACCGGCGATTGTGCCCACGATCGTCAGGGCTGTCCGATGGAGGCCGGCAAGGCGCTGTGCCAGCAGCAGCAAGAACAGTCCGAGGCCCGACCCGCCCACGACCAGCCCGAGATTGAATACCCAGGCGAGCCGCGACTGGGGTGTCTCGCCGAGTTCAGAGACGAAGTGATTGAGCGGCCAGTAGGCCTCGCCGGCGTGGCCTTGGTAGGGCAGCGCGGCGACGATCATTCCAAGGAGGATCACGCCGACCGATGCCAGGCCGAGCAGAGCGAGCTGGCGGTGGGTCACGGTGAGTGCGGCCGGGCCAGCTAGGCCCTGACGTCTACTTTCCGACCCGTGCTGGCCCCGAAGTCTTCCATCGCCTGACGATAGATGGAGAGGGGATCCGTACCCGCCTGGGCGCGCCGGTAGACGGGGGTTGGGTCCAGCGAGAAGACCGCGGGAACCGGCTTGGCCACCAGCGCCCGATAGATGGTGTTGGCGCGGCTCATTGCCTCAGCGGTTGTCGGGTCGCCCGAGACGTCCGGGTGCAGGTGGCGCGCCAGGATCCTGTAGGCGCCCTGGACGGCCTCCATCGGGGCTGATGGATCCAGGCCCAACATCCGATAGTAATCGATTCGAGTTGATTGCAGCGCTATATCCATGGTCATATCTGGCGTGTTTAGTCGCGGCAAATCCCATGGAAAGGATAGCAGGGTAGACCCTGGATCGGCTCCATCGTGTCCCGTATTGCTACGGAGTCGGTGCGTACTGGCACCGGGGGCGAAAGGCGGTTCTGGGATCTAGCGAGCGATTCCGAAGGGTACGAGGCGGCGCTTCCGATAGGTTCGGTGAAGGAGACCGTCGGCGCCGGATCGCCACTCGGCCTTCAGGCAGCCGTCTTCTTCCAGGCTGTGGAGCGCCGGGAAGAGGAGGCTTTGGCGGGGTTCGGCTGCGCCTGAGTGGATGCTTCGAGCGATTGCGCTGCTGTTGAGTCTGTCGCCTGCCAGTGCCTTGAGCACGTGGCGGCGCTCGGTTGCGAGGTCGGCGGCTCTCATTCCGGGGCCGTAAGCCAATCCCAGACGGAGCCGTTGAACTGCGTGTTCATGCCGCTCCCGCAATCGGCGATGAGGTATCGCTGGCCGTCCGGGCCTATTCCGGTGAGGATGACCTCCCACGGACCTGGGTCGCGCAGCCGGTTGAGGTGGAATATGGCCTGGAGCCAGGTGTCGTGAACCTCGGCGGGCAGGATGACGGCCGGGGTGGAGGAGCGAGCGTCGGCGCCGAACACGTCATCCGGACCGCTGGAATCGATCCAGTGCCAGGCCTCGAAGCGGAGGTCGTGCCAGTTGGTCAGTGCCTCGGCCATGGAGACCGGGGCCTGCTGGTCTGTGATCGCGGAGTACAGGTCGCCGCCCGTGTCGGCGGATCTCACGCCGCCACCAAAGATGCTTCTCTGGGGGACCCAGTCCGTGGGTGCGTCTGGGGGTAGGCTGCCGCGCGCGGGCCCTTGCCGGTGCGCGACTCCGAGTGTCGTCAGGGTTGTGCCGCCCGACTGCCCGGATTCGGTCGCGCCAATGAGCAGGCCGGCGCTCAGGATCACAATTAGAAGACCTCCGAGCCCGGCCAGGAGCGCGTTCCGGCCGACGTGGGGCAGCGGGCGCTCGATGCGGAAGAAGGCGGCGGCGAACGCCACAATCGGGACGCACAGGTAGGCGATGACGCCGGGCCAGCTCATGGGCCCACGCATGCCGAAGATCGCCCACCAGCCGAAGCCGATTGCTGATGCCGACGCCCAGAAGATGGCGATGGAGCGCGGCGCCCGGCGGCTGAACCCGGCCGAGGTGCGGACTGCGTATCGCGTTGCCTGGGTGGCCCCGAACATGAAGCCGCCGGCCAGCATCAGCGAGCTGATCACCTGGCTACTGGTTGAGTCGAGGTTAGGTAACCGCAGTCCCACTAGGGACAGCAGCCCCACGGAGAGCGCGGCCAGCAGGAAGAGCCCAAAAGCGATCGCATATCCGGCGATCCATCCGAGCACGAAGCCGCCGCCGGCCGCAAAGACTCCTCCGCCCGCGCCCGCAAGGAGGCGCCGCGTCGAC
>DASVKT010000036.1:0-2636 GCA_036385235.1 Candidatus Limnocylindrales bacterium
CACGCTCCTGACCACCTGGCAGACCATCATGTCTCAGCCCCTTCAGCGCCCCGCCGGGCCTCTGTTCACTCCAGGCGCCGGACCTTCCACCCCGCGGCCGGGCGATTTCTCCGACGTCACCGGCGCGGTCTACCAGCTTCCTCCCGTTCAACGCCTGGTCGAACAGGCCCACGACGAGGGCCTGCGCCGGCTCCGCCTCTTGCGCGCCGAATGGAATCGCGCCTCGCCGGGAGAGCGCGCGGTCATGGTCACCATGACCAGCATCGTGGTCGGATCGAGCATCGGGATCATCATGGCAAACCAGCCCACACGCCAGGCCGCGTTCGATCTCATCAAAGGCCGGGATATCCCAATCCCGCTCGTCGACGGACTCTCCTTCCAGATCCTCGATAGCGGCGGCTCCATCACCGTCCCCCTCGGCCACGGCCTCTCCGGATCCGCCCGACTCCAGTTCCCCGGGGCCGCCAGCCACCCCGACTACAACGTCATGATCAACTTGGATGTGCTGGAGTTATTGCGCCCCCGCTAGCCTGTTGCTTCTTTAACCCACGCGCTCCCTCGAAGCGGCAAGTGGTCGATCAGATCGGTTGAGCTGAGGGGCTGGCCGGCCCGGCGGGGAGTTCGCTCAGCCGCCAATGATGACCGTCATGCAGCCCATGACGATCTTGTTGGGCGGGCCGATCGCCTCGACGATCGTGTCTCCCATGCGGCACGCGGGTGCGTTCTCGATCGAGACCGTCGACGAGCCGTCGACGACGACGCCCGGCCCGTGCGGAGGGATGGGCCACGGCATGGCGCAGGCGTGGACACTCGCGCCTCCGGCGGCCGCCATCGCGGTGATGGAGGCGCCCATCGAAGCCGCCGTGGACGACTTGGAAAGCTCGGCGGCGACCCGAGCGGCCGTCGCGGCGGTGATCGCGGCCGGGGCGCCGGGCGTGCCGGCGGCAGCGACGGCGGCAGCCTCCGCGACCAGGGCTACGGTTTCCAGGGTCTGGAGCGTCGCCTGGGCCGAAGCCTGCGCCGGCACCAGCCCGGCACCTGCCGCGAGAGGGACTCCCTTCCAAGCCGGCAGGTTCGCAATGAGGACCGTCAACGCAGGGGGGGCCCCCGTGAGGACCGGCGGCGTCGGGTGCACGACGGGATCGGTGAGGCGGGCTGCGGGACCTTGTGGCATCGCCGCCTCCTACTGGACCAACTCGGCCCGTTCGTAGGGATCGCTGTGCAGCATGAGCTCGATCGGAGCAATGGCAAAGGTGAAGGTCAGAACGCGCTGATACGGAGGGTCCCAGCGGCCATCCAGAAGCGCCTCAGGCCCCGAGGCGAGGGTTCGTTGGCCGATCTTCATTCCGGGTCGTAGCTCCGTGTAAGCAAGTTCGAACCGCACTTTGGAGACCAGTCTCTTCACTCCGGTCGGCTTTTCATCGTCGCTGAAATAGGAGCGCCGCTCGACCAGAGGCAGAGCGATCTGTAGGGAGCGGACTGCCGCTTGACCGGCCTCGACCTTGGTGAGAAAAGTCGGCGCTCGCCTCGCGACGTTGCGATCGAGCGGGAGCGGCAATATGCCACGTATGATCCGAACGGCATCGGGTGCGGCGAACAGAACGTTGGCGAAATTCTCGACGATCACCATTCCACCGCCGTGAACGTCTTGGGACGGGCGGTCCAATAGATAGATCGGCTCCGCGGTGCCGTTCGCGACGCGATATTCGAGCTGGATCGACGTCGCGTCCCGGCGCTTTTCCGAAACCTGCATCTCCACGGCTTTCGTGGACGTTTCAGCCATAACGTTCATCTCCCTCCCCCAAAAGGGGCCGCACAAGATCGGCAGGCAGACGGCGAGAAAGCAAGCTGCCCGCTCATGGCCTCGTGTGCGCGTTGCTGTCATGGTCCGTCCGTCTCCAATCCTCCCCCATGTCTTTCAGGATGTTGTTCTCGGTGACGGCATCGTTCTTGTGATCGTTGATTCCGATGGTCTGGGACTCTTCCTGGTTTCCCGTCGCATCCGCCGGGTCGGGGGTGCCGTTCAAGCTCGCGCCGCGCCCGTTGTGGTCGGCGTGGTTGAGCTCGTGGCCGAGCAACGCTTCGTCGGGCTGCGTGTGGTTGACGCCGTTCTCGTCCGTGTACTGCGCGTTCATTCCCGGAGCCCATGCGACCGTGCTGTCCGATCCGGTGCCATTCGACATCGCCGGCTGAACCCCGGTCGTTACGCCCCCGCCGTTGGCAGCCGCCTCCGCGGGAGTCGCTTCCTTGATGGTGGCGGTATGCCCGTTCGACTGGAGATTGTCGATCAGCTGGTGACCCGTCGGCGTGGCGTCGAGGCCGGCGAGAGTCTGCAATGTCTTATCCGCAAAGTCGGGGCTGCCGGTCACCGCGATTCCGGAACCGCCGTAATTGAAGGTATTGGTGGCCGGGTTGTATGTGACGTCGCGGGCGTGATAGCCGGCGCAATGCCGCTTCTTGCGTCCTCCGCCTCCGCCGTGATACGGACGATCCAGATAGCCCGGCTCACCGGTGTCGGCTCCCTCGCAGTCCAGGGGATCGTCCGTGTCGAAGGCCGCTGTCCCCGCCGCTGCACCGCCGGGGTTGATCCGGACGAGTGGCCCTTGGATCGTGACGCCCATCGGGGACACTTCGAT
>DASVKT010000037.1:0-3779 GCA_036385235.1 Candidatus Limnocylindrales bacterium
GCAGGAGCGATGAGAGCGCACCCTCCCAGACCAGAACGTAGACGAGGCCGATCAGAAGCGCGCGGCGGGTGAACAGGCTGAGCGTCAGGAAGACGGACACGTAACAGACCGAACCAACGAGCATGGCCGCCATGAAGGCCCGAGTTGCCTCGGCCCCTTGCTCACCGCCAGCGCCCAGCACGATTGCGCCGGAGATGAGGATGGAGACGATGGTCAGCAGGGCAGTGACGCCGAAGGCACCGATGAACTTGGCCGCCACGATCGCCCATCGGGAGATCGGCTTGGCGAGCAGGTAGAGGATCGTTCCGTCCTCGACTTCCGCCCCGAATGCCGCCGTGCCAAATAGGACAGCCACGATTGGCAGAAGCAGAGTGACGGCCACGGCGTCCAGGACGCCGGTCGCGAACCCGGAGACATCGCTACTATCGGCCGCCCGAAAGACGACCGCGAGCAGGATCGGTACAGCCGCCAGTAGAACCAAAAGAATCGTCCGGCGTCGGCCGAGGAGCTGGCGCAGGGTTACCTGCACGATCAGCGGAATGGCCGACAGGGATCGCATGAACATCATCGCCGCACCAGGTAGTCGAACACGCTCTCAAGTGACTCGTCGCCGGAGACGACCTCGAACAACCGGACACCGGCCGATCGGCTGGCACCGGCGATCAGCCGCCGGAAGGCCGAAAGGTGCGCCGTTCGCACCGAAAGACCGTCCTTCCCTAGATCCACCCCGAAGATCATCGGATCAGCCATGAGCGCGCCGGCCAGACGCCGGTCATCGCTGGAGCGGATCGTGATCGTATGGGGCCGGTCGGTCATGAGGGCGCGAATGGCCCGGAAGTCGCCCGAAGCGGCGAGCCGCCCGGCGACCATCACCAGGATGTCGCTACCGATCCGCTCGACCTCTTCAAGGATGTGCGAGGAGAAGAGGATCGTCCGACCTTGCGCGGCCATCTGGCCCATCAGATCCATCATCGCCAGGCGCTGGCGTGGATCCATGCCGTTGAAGGGCTCGTCCAGCAGGAGAACCTGGGGGTCGTGGACCAACGCCCCGGCCACCTTGACTCTCTGGCGCATGCCTTTGGAGTAGGTCCCGATCTGGCGCTCCATCGCGTCTTCCAGGCCCACGAGATGGATCGCGTTGCGGGCCGCCTGTTCCGAGTTGTGCAGGCCCTGGAGTCTGGCGTTGAACCGCACGTACTCCAGGCCCGAGAGGAACGGATAGACCGACTCCCGCTCCGGCACAAGCCCGATCTGGCGGTAGACGGAGGGCTCGCTGAATGGGCTCCGCCCCAACACGTGGACCGTGCCCGCTGACGGCGCGAGGAAGCCGGCCAGCATGTGGAGCAGCGTCGTCTTGCCGGCGCCGTTGGGGCCCAAGAGGCCGGTGACGCCGGGGCCAAGCCTGAAGCTCAGGTCGTTGACGGCGACCACGTTGCCGTACCAGCGAGCGGCGTTGATTAGCTCGATGACCGGCGTCGCGAGCGGTGCCTGGGCCGGGGCCGGAGCCGCGAGCGGGGCCTGGGCCTGGGCCGGGGCCGGGGCCGGAGCCACGCCCGGAGCCTGGGCCGCGCCCGGAGCCTGGACGGCCGCACCGGTTTCCGCGACCGGGCCCTGAGAAGACTGAACCGTCATGCCGGGATCCTCCGGTATTTGAAGAGCAGGATGCCGGTGAATATGACGATGCTGGCGAGGACGGCCAGGACGTAGGCGTCCGTGCCGAGCGTGGCCGGATTACCGCCCCCGCCGCGGCCGGCGGTCTGGAGAGCCACGCCGCTGAACCAATCGCTGGCTGCAGCTATCACGTTGGTGGGAGAGAACAGGACTATCTTGTCCGCCCACCCCCAGCCGGCGTGGTTGCCGACTCGGTAGATGACCGTAGGCACGATCTCCATCAGCAGGAAGTACGCGACCAAGCCGATGGCGGCGTATGCCCGCCGTGGCGAGAACGATGCCAGGGCAAGGGAGATGGCGGCGAGGCTGAGGGCGGCCAGTAGCGATGCCGGGATGGCCACCAGGGCCTCCGGCCACTCAGTCCCGATCGCCTGAAGCGTATCCGGCTTCATGAGAATGTCGCCGATGAAGAGAAGGACCATCGGCACCATCAGGGCAATGAAAACCGCCGTCACCAGCGATGCCAACCTGGCGAAGGCGTAGTCGAGGCGGCCCAAGGCTCGCGTGAAATAGAGCGGGAGCACGTTGTATCGCTGGTCGCGGCAGACCAGTTCCGGGGCCTGGGCCACCAGGAACAGGATGATGAAGAACGACACATGCCCGAAGTAGTTGTGGTACGTGGCCAGGCTGGTCGCGGAGGCGTCGCCGGTGGCGACGGCCTGGGAGATACTCGACGAGAACGCCAGCTGGATGAGCGCCAGCAAGGAGTAGAGCCCGGCCAGAATGAACGGGGCCGCCTTGGCGGTCATCGGGCGACCGAAGCCCCAGACGCCGCGCATGCCATCAACGTAAAGCGACCAGATCGCGTACCAGCGGCCGTGGCGCCTGCCTTCGTAGTGGCGGTAGCCAAGATCGTAGATGCTGCCTGCCGGAGCGGCCGGGCGAGTATTGGCGGTCATTGCGCGCTCCCTGCGACCGCGACCGCGACCGTGGCCGCGACCGGCGCGGTGTCACGGAATAGATCCTCAAGTCGGCCGCGCTCCTGCTGAATGCGAACCAGCGGCAGAGCAAGATCTGCGACGGTGTCGCGGATGGCGTCGTAGAGCGCCTCGTTCTCGATAGCGACCAGAACGCGGGCGCCCTCGGCGCGGGCCTTGAAGCCGTGTCCAACCAGAGCCGCAGCCAGACGATCCGAGCCCTCTTCCACTTCCACTGCCAGGACCGGAGTCCGAGCGGTGAAGGTGTTGATGGGAGCGGCACTTAGCAGATGCCCCGCGTCGACGGCCAGCAGGAAGCTGCAGACCTGCTCGATCTCGCCAAGCAGATGCGAAGCCACCACGATGGCGATCCCGAATTCGTTGCCGGTTCTGCTGATGAGATCGAGCATCTCGTCGCGACCTGCGGGGTCCAGCCCGTTGGTCGGCTCGTCGAGGAGCAGCAGCTTGGGATCGTGGACCAGAGCCTGGGCCAGCTTGACGCGCTGCTTCATGCCCGTGGAGTAACCGCCGATCTGGCGGTAGCGCTCCTCGTAGAGGCCCACGTGGCGGAGAACCTCGGCCGTGCGTTCGCGGGCGGCGGAGCGCGGCAGGCCGGAGATGCGGGCCATGTGCGTGACGAACTCCGTCGCGCTCACGTCCGGCGGGAGGCAGTCGTGCTCGGGCATATACCCGACGACCTTGCGGATGCTGGACGCCTCGCGGACCACATCCATTCCCAGGACCAGGGCCCGGCCACTCGTTGGCGGGACGACCCCCAGGAGGATCTTGAGGAGTGTGCTCTTGCCGGCACCGTTGGCGCCGACCAGCCCGATGACTCCGGGCTCAACCGCAAGGTCGAGCTTCTCAAGGGCTTTCACTTGCCCGTAGTGTTTGGTCAGGCCAAAGGCCTCTATCAACGCCATACCGGGATCTTGCCCTCCTCAGGCACACGAGGCGTCATCATAACGTTCGCCCCGGCATCATCCCAAAGGGCGATCCGGGACGGGTTCGGTAGCGTTCTCGCCGATGAGACTCGGGTCCGCTGCCGGGAGTTCGCCTGAATCGCAAGAATCGGGCAATTAGGTGTACTCATGCGGTTCAAGCCCATCCCAGAGGCACCGACACCCCTCCCATGGAAGTCTTGACCAGCACCACTCTCGACCGAGCGCGCCAGATCGTCCAGCACGCTCA
>DASVKT010000038.1:0-5920 GCA_036385235.1 Candidatus Limnocylindrales bacterium
GACGACATGTTCATCATCCGCGGCGTGAACGTCTTCCCGTCCCAGGTGGAGACGGCCCTGCTGCGAGTCGAAGGCACGCTGCCGCACTACCAGATCATCCTCACCCGGGACAAGGGTCTGGATCAGATGGAGGTCAAGGTCGAAGTCACGCCGGAGGTCTTCTCCGACGAGATCCGCAAGCTGGAGAGCCTTCAGCACCAACTCGAGTCGCAGATCGAGAACATTCTGGGTCTGCGCGTGAAGGTGACGCTGGTTCAGCCGCGCTCGATCCCGCGATCCGAGGGCAAGGCCAAGCGAGTCACGGACAACCGCAACATCTGATGAAGCCACGGTCGAGCGGCCGGGCATCGTCCCGGTCGAAGGAGGCCTGCAAATGAAGCTCCAGCAACTCTCCCTGTTCCTGGAAAATCGGCCCGGCCAGCTGCGCGAGCCGTGTGAGGCTCTCGCCAGGGCGGGCATCGATCTTCTGACGATGTCCCTCGCGGACACGAGCCAGTTCGGCAT
The DNA here is from genome assembly GCA_036385235.1 of Candidatus Limnocylindrales bacterium. GTDB lineage: Bacteria > Chloroflexota > Limnocylindria > Limnocylindrales > CSP1-4 > Fen-1039. The sequence continues at coordinate 505 of DASVKT010000038.1, forward strand.
CCTGCGCTTCATCGTGGCCGACCCGGACAGGGCCAAGAAGGTCCTCGAGGACGAGGGCATGATCGTTCGGATCACCGAGGTGGTGCCGGTCCAGGTTCAGAATCAGCCGGGCGGGCTGGCCAAAGTCCTGGTCGCCATCGATGAGGCCGGTCTCGGGGTCGAGTACATGTACGACTTCGGCGCCGCCTGCGGGGAAGGAACGGCCGCAATCGTCTTCCGGTTCGAGGATCCGGATGCTGCAATCGCGTCTCTGTTGAAGGCCGGCGTGACGATCCTTTCGGGCGAGGAGCTTCTCAAGTAGGGCATCGGCCCGCCGGGCTCCACCCGTTTAGTGGCGGGGCAGTTCGCCGGAGGAGTGGCCGCTTCCATCCGGATCCTGCGGAGTCGGGGTGGCGTGTCCTCCGTCCGGGTCATTCGAGCGCCCGGAGGATTCGGACTTCCCGGCGCCGGGAGTGGTTTTCGGGCCGCCCGAGCCGTCGCGATCGCGTCCCTGTGACGGAGTCGACGTTGCGCGACTGCCGTCCCTGCCGTTTCCGTTGCCCTGGTTGGTAGCGGGTGGCGTCGCAGATGCCGGCGGTGTCGGGACCGGGATGCCCAGGAGGCCGCAGATGGCCGCGATCGCTTTGTCGAGGGCTGCCGTCTCGGGCGCCCTGGAAGTGAGGCGGAGCCGTTCGAGGCGGGCCATCTCGGCGTCCAGGCGCTGTAGGGCGCCGGCCTTGGTGGCGGCGTCCGTGGGGAGGCTGATCGAGGCGACGACGTCTCCATAAGCGCCGGCTGCGTCGGCTGCGGCGCTCCAGTCTTTGGCCGCTGCCTCTCGTTCGATATCGGCGAAGCGCGCGTCGGCCTTATCGAGGTTGGACTGGAGCGGGTTGGCCGGCTGCTCGAATGGAAGGCGGACCCCTTCCAGGCTCAGTCGAAGCCGGTAGAAGGGTTGGCCGGGGTTGCTCTGCGCGCCGACGAAGCTGACGGACGAAAGGGTGAGGACCGCAACGGCGCAAAGCGAGGCGATGGTTCGCCTGTGGCCTCGGCCCAGGACAAGCCCACGCAGGCCCGCAGCGCCGGCTGAACCGGCCTCGGGAGCGAGCCCGGCATTGCGACTCACGGGCGAATCCGCAAAGGCGGCGCGGACCACGACGCTCATCCGAGAGAGAGTCTCCGTGTCCGGCGAAAGCGAGTCCGCGGCATAGGCGGAGAGCATCCCTGCCGCTTGTGTGTCGTCACCGTCGGTCCAAACCAACGTGTCGACATCGGATGGAGTCCTGTGGAAGAAGGCGGGGAGTCTCATCGGGCGGATCCTCCCGCGTCGGATCGGATGCCGGGCAAGCCGGCGTCGGGCGTCTGATCGGAAGCCGGCATCAGTCCGCGCAGAGCGGCCAGGCCGCGGTGCTGCAGGACTCGAACGGAACCCTCGCTGCGGCCCATCTGGGCGGCAGTCTCGCCTGGCGTTAGGCCGGCAAAGAAGCGACAGGCGATGACTTCGCGCTGATCGGGCGGGAGCGCCGCGACCGCCGTGTGGAGAAGATCGGAGTCCATTGCTGCCGCGGCAAGAGCTTCGGGGCCGGCGGCCTGCGTTGGGCTGTCCGACAGCGAATCCAGCCGGACGGTCGCGTGACTGGTCCGCTCGTCGTCGATCCAGGCATTCCGGGCGACGCGGAAGATCCAGGCAGCGAATGGAAGGCCGCGGGACTTGTAGTTGGGAAGTTGCTCGATCATCTTCAGAAACACTCGCTGCGTCAGATCCTCGGCCGCATCTGCAGCCGAGACTCGGAACCGGAAGAAGCGATAGACGCGCGGCGCGAAGACGTCGTAGAGCGCGGCAAAGGCGGCACCGTCGCCGCTTTGTGCGCGCTGGACGAGTTTCTGGATATCGTCGTCTGACATAGGCTGATTACCCGAGTTGTTGCTGCCGATCCACCCTCACCGCGATGATCGGTGGCGCGGCCTGCGATGGCAAATGCCGGCGAGGTTCGTTGCGGGTATGAGTCGGCGGCGGAGAGAGCGAGCATCGTGTTGATCACCTTGCTGCTCCTTCCGCCGCCGTTTCGAGGTGGCTAGTTAGCGACCGGAGTCGCCGGACTTGCCGTCAGGCTTGTTGTTGATTCCGCCGTTGCCGGCCCGCTCGTTGTGGCCATCGATGCCGTTCTGGTTGGCGTTCGAGTCGCCGTCGGTGTCGCCGGCGCCTTCGCCCTTGGCTCCGGCCGGCGCGCAGTGCGGCGGCTCAGAAGCCTCGCCGACCTTGGGGGCCTTTGTTGCGCCCGGCACTTCGGCAGCCTTGGCCGAAGCCTTGGCGGCCTTCTCGGCAGCATCTTCCCGCTGGTCGAGAGTGGGGTTGCAGCTTGCGGCAGCTGTGGCTGTGGCTGTGGCCGTGGCCGTGGCGGTGGCGGTTGCGCCCGGCGCCTTCGTCGGGTCGGTCTTGGCGTCATCGTTGTCGGTGTCACCGGGCTTACAACTCGGCGGCTCGGAAGCCTCCGGTGCAAGCGTGGCGCCGGCCGCCAGCGAAGCCTTGGCAGCCTGCTCGGCCGCGTCTTCTGCCTGGTCGAGAGTGGGGTCGCAGTTTGCGACTGCGGTTGCCCTCGAACCGGCGGAAGCTGCGCTGGATGCGGTCGCGTCGGCCGGCTGATGCTGGCCCGGGCGGGCGGTCCCAAACGGACTGCCCGATGCGGCGACGGCTCCGGTAGCGAGGGCCACCATTGCAGCTACGCCGATGAGTGCGACCACGATCTTGCCGAGGCCCATGCCACGGATTCGTTCGGTCATCAGGTTGATCCTCCATTGCGTTGAACTGGTGCGCTTTGTGGCGCTGTTCGGGTGTGGAAACGAGGGAGCCTCGGATTTGTTACAGGAACGGGAAAATGGCCTGCGGAGCGACGTGACGCCCGGCCCCTCAGCCGTCGCGGCCCCGCCCGAATGGACGTCACCTTCAGCGATCGTGGCGGTCTTTCCGTCGGCCAAGTCGCTCGCTGCGGCGTTTCCGCAGGCGGCGGCGAAGGGCGAGGAGGGGATCGCTTCCGAGAACAGCGACGTTTGCCCGGACAGTGATCACATGCACTGGCTGGCCCGGGCCAACGTTCTGGTGGGGGTCAAATTCGACTCGAAGCTCGGCGCGGACGGCGACCCGGTCGTGGCCGAGGCCCGGGCCGATCTTCTCAAGTTGGCGACATAGCCCGGTTCGGACGCCAATTTCCCTATATCAATGGGGAGAGTGGTATGGAACAGGCGAGGCGTTCGGACGGGTTCAATCGGCTCGCAATGGCTCCGATTCGCTTTCAGGAGGCCAAGTCGCCTTTGGAGACGGGGCGATGTCAGCCGCCATGGGCTAACAAGCCGCTTGGCCGTGGCCTGAGGAGCCCGAGCCCCGCCATTTGTGGCGGACCGAATTCCATAGCACTCCCCGGGTTGATATAGGGAAAGGCTCCCGGGTCCTTACGTCATCGACTCCCGCGCGATCCGCCGCAGAACCGCCGGCAGGATGCCGCCCTGGCGGTAGTAGTCCAGCTCGATCGGGCCGTCCAGGCGGACGGTGGCCTCGAAGCGGCGCTCGGCGGGCCTGCAAACTGCGCCGCCACCACGCGCCTCGGCCGCGGAACCTGCCGCGCCCGACACGCCCGCGCCCGACACGCCCGCGCCCGCGGTAGCCTCGGCCGCCTCGTCGCCACCACGCGCCGCGTCGCCACCACGCGCCTCGTCGCCACCACGCGCCTCGTCGCCACCACGCGCCGCGTCGCCACCACGCGCCTCGGCGCCCCCACCCGGCCCGTCGCCCCGGGCCACCACACTCACCCGTCCGCGCGGCACCGGCCCACCGGCCGGCAACTCCACGGTGTAGGACTCGCGCCCGGTCAAGCCGAGCGTGGCCGCGCTCTCGCCGGGGAGGAACTGCAGCGGCAGAATCCCCATCCCCACGAGATTGGAGCGATGGATCCGCTCGAAGCTCTCGGCGATCACGGCCCGGATGCCCAGGAGCCGCGGCCCCTTGGCCGCCCAGTCGCGCGAGGAGCCGGAGCCGTATTCCTTGCCGGCGATGATGATCAGCGGCACGTCCTCCGCTCCGTACTGCATCGCCGCATCGAAGATCGTGGTTGGCTCGCCGTCGGGCAGATGCACGGTGAACGGCCCTTCGCGACCGGCGAGCGCGTTGCGCAGCCGGATGTTGGCGAAGGTGCCGCGCATCATGACTTCGTGATGTCCGCGCCGCGCGCCGTAGGAGTTGAACTCAACGGGCGGCACGCCGTGAGCCTGCAGCCACAACCCGGCCGGGGACGTGGGCGAGATGGAACCGGCAGGGGAGATGTGGTCCGTGGTAACCGAGTCGCCGAGCAGGGCCAGGACGCGGGCGCCGGCGATGGGCGCGACGGCTTCCGGCTCGGCGCGCAAACCGACGAAGAACGGCGGCAAAGCCACGTATGTGGATGTGCCGTCCCAGCGATACCGATCTCCGACGGGAATGTCGAGCGCCTTCCACTCCGGGCCGCCGTCGAAAACGGAGGCGTACGCCGCGCGGAATAGATCGCCACTGACGGCCGAGCCAACGGTCTCGCGAACCTCGGCCGCCGATGGCCAGACATCGCTCAGGAAGACGGGCGCGCCATCCGAGCCAACGCCAAGCGGCGACGTCGTCAGATCGATGTCCACCGTCCCGGCCAAAGCAAACGCCACCACGAGCGGCGGCGAGGCCAGATAGCTCGCCCGCACGAGCGGATGAATTCGGCCTTCAAAGTTGCGGTTGCCGGACAGCACCGCCGCCACGACGAGATCGTTCTCCTCGATCGCCTTGGCGACCGGAGCGTCCAGCGGACCACTGTTGCCGATGCATGTCGTGCAGCCGTAGCCGACCAGCGCAAAACCGAGATCCGCCAGCGGCGCCAGCAAACCGGCGCCTTCGAGATAGGCGGTGACCGCCCGCGAGCCGGGGGCAAGGCTTGTTTTCACCGTCGGCGGCACGGATAGACCGCGGGCGAGGGCGTTCCGCGCCAGCAGACCGGCGGCCACCATCACGGTCGGATTCGAAGTATTCGTACAAGAGGTAATCGCGGCGATCGCGACCGAGCCGGATGAGACTTCGACGGAACGACCGGCTGCCTCCACCTTGACGGCCGGATAGCTCGCTGCGGCGGCTCCGCCCGCCGCGCTTTCGGTGGCCACCGAGCCGCCGGAATCGGTCAGGCTCAAAGCCCCGGCCGCCACTGCCGCCCCGGCCTCAGTCTTGAGTCCCTGCGGGTAGGCCCCGCGGAAGTTCGACTTGAGGTCTCGCAGGGCAACGCGATCCTGCGGTCGGCGGGGCCCCGCCAGAGAGGGCTCAACAGACCCCAGATCGAGAGTCAGTAATGCATCGAACTCCGGCGTCACTCCGGGCAGGCGCCACAGCCCCTGCTCCTTGGCATACCGCTCGACGAGTGCCACTTGCTCCGGCGCTCGC
>DASVKT010000039.1:0-6133 GCA_036385235.1 Candidatus Limnocylindrales bacterium
GGGCGTTGCCCCCAAGGGCAATCACCAGGCGTGTCATCCGAGGTGCCCCCAGCGCTCCTTGCCGGTGATCAACGTGTACAGGAGCGCCTGTTCCGTGAACCAGCGGTTCTCGGCCTCGTCGAAGACCCGGGATTGCGGTCCATCGATGACTTCGTCCGTGACCTCGTCGCCGCGATGGGCCGGCAGGCAGTGCAGGAAGATCGCGCGAGGCCCGGCCAGCGCCATCAGTTCGGCGTCGACACGGTAGCCGGCGAAGATTCGGGCCCGTTCCTCACGTTCCTCTTCCTGGCCCATGCCGGCCCAGACGTCCGTATAGATCGCATCGGCGCCGGTCGCCGCCGCCTTGACGTCGTGGCCCAATTCGATCGCGCCGCCGTTCACCCGGCAGTTGGCTCGCGCAGCTGCCACGATCTCCGCCTTCGGCTCGAAGCCTTCCGGCGTGGAAATCGCCAGTGTAAAACCCAGATATCCGGCCGCCTGGATGAGCGAGTGGCAGACATTGTTGCCATCGCCGATGAAGGCGACCCGCAGCCCGGCGAAATCGCCGAACTCATCCTGGAGGGTCATGACGTCCGCCAGCGCCTGGCACGGATGGTGATCATCCGTGAGGGCGTTGACTATCGGGATCGTCGCGTAGCGCGCCAGTTCCTCGATCTTCGACTGCTCGAAGGTTCGGATGACCAGCGCGCTCAGGTAGCGCGAGAGGACGCGCGCCGTGTCGGCGATCGTTTCGCCGCGGCCGATCTGCAACTCGTCGGAGCGGAGGGCGATGGGCAACATGCCCAACCCCCAGGCCGCCGCCTCAAAGCTGACCCGTGTCCGTGTGGATGGTTTGTCGAAGATGAGCCCCAGCCGCCCGCCGGAGATGGCGTCGCGCGCCATCTCCTTGGCTGCCTTGAGTTCGGTGGCCAGCGCCAGATTGGTGAGGATGCCGTCTCTGCCGATGGAATCCAAGGTCAGGAAGTGTCGCGTCATGACGAGACCCTCCGGCTCATTGGCGCGCCCGGGCGACGATCGGAGCCAGGAGCTGAGTCAGCGTTGCCTGGTCCGGCGCAGCCGGAGTACCCGTAATTTCCTCGAGTTCGTAGCGGACGCGAACGACCGGCTTCTCCAGCCTGAGGACTCGCTTCAGGTCGATCGGCGTCGCCGAGAGCACGATGTCGGCCGGCGTGGCGTTGAGCGCCGACTCCAGCTCGTGCATCTGGCTCTGGCCGTAACCCATCGCCGGAAGCAGATTCTCCAGCGCGGGATACTTGGCCAGCGTTGCCGCCAGCTCGCCGGTCGCGAACGGCTTGGGATCCACGATCTCGCCGGCCCCAAAGCGCCGAGCCGCCACGATGCCTGCCCCGAATGTCATGCCACCGTGCGTGAGCGTCGGGCCGTCCTCGACTACCGCGACCTTCTTGCCGGAGATCTCGCCACCGACAAGCGTCAGCGCCGACTTCGCCAGGACGACCTTGGCGCGGCTGTTCATGGCCGCGACATTGGCCCGAACTTCGGCGATCTGCTCCGGCGTGGCCGAATCCACCTTGTTCACGACGACCACGTCCGCCATGCGGATGTTTGTCTCGCCCGGGTGGAAGTGAAGCTCATGGCCGGCCCGGAGCGGATCCGCAACGACAACGAACAGATCAGGCTTGAAGAATGGGAAGTCGTTGTTGCCGCCGTCCCAGAGGACGACGTCGGCCTCGGCTTCGGCCTGGCGCAGGATCGCCTCGTAATCCACGCCGGCGTAGAGGACTCGGCCCGCGTCCAGATGCGGTTCGTATTCCTCGCGCTCTTCGATCGTAGTTTCGTAGCGGTCCAGATCCGCGTATGTGGCATAGCGCTGGACTCGCTGCGCGATCAGATCGCCGTAGGGCATCGGGTGGCGGCAGACCACGACTCTGAGGCCTTCCTTCTCCAGCAGCTCCGCCAGGTAGCGCGTGGTCTGGCTCTTTCCGGCTCCGGTTCGAGTGGCGCCCGTCGCCACGACCGGCTTGGAACTCGGCAGCATCGTCCGCGCCGGCCCGAGCAGGGCGAAGTCGGCCCCGCCGGCAAGTGCCCGGCTGGCCGTGTGCATGACGTGCTCGTGGGCAACGTCGCTGTAGGCGAACACCACCAGGTCGATGCGTTCAGTCGCCAGCAGCGCCTCCAGGTCAGCCTCGGCCACGATCCGGATGCCGTCCGGATAGAGCGGCCCCGCCAGCTCCACCGGATAGCGCCGCCCGGCGATGCCGGGGATCTGCGTGGCGGCAGTGAAGGCCACCACTTCGACGCTCGGGTCGGTGCGATACGCAGTGTTGAAGTTGTGGAAGTCGCGTCCCGCGGCCCCCAGGATCACCACACGTGTGCGATCCATGGACATACCGGCCCTTCCGCAGTCGCGCCGTAGTTTTAGCCCGGCAGCGAATGTTGGGCCGACGAGCCGGTTCCGCCTCTGGTCCAGCGGTCGTCGAACTCCGCTAGCTTCTTCCGATCGGGCCGCATCCACAAGAGCAGATCGGCGTAGACGGCATCAGGCCCATCTGGCGGTGCCGTGGCAACGCCCACGACCTCCGGGCTTGACGAATGAGGCCCTCAGGCAGTGCGGCCCTCAGGTCGCTTCCGCGAGTCGCTGATCCCTTTCGGCAAGACTCCGAAGAGTGGTGAGCTGCTTGCGCATCATGACCACGTCGCCGAGGGCAAGCGCGAGGCGCCCGAGGCGCTTGAGGCGCCCGAAACGGCCGGAAGCGCCGATCCAAATCTTGACCACGATTCGCGAACCGCCGGCTTCCGCGGGCAAGACTGCATACGTTGCCGACATCGGGCCGAAAACCTTCGCCATCTCCTCCGGCGCAACGCCATTCACAGAACGGCCCGGCTGGATATCGGTGACCTTGAGGACCAGGAACTCCGACCCCCCCTCGATGTGATCCGCTCCCGGCGTCAGCTCTCGCGGACTGCGGTGGCCGCGGTTGTCGATCAGGTCGTAGGAATAGGGCGCCTGCGTCAGCTGGCACAGCCATCGATAAGTAAGCGCCGGTGAGGCCTTGACGCCGATGGCCCGGAAGTAGCTATTTGCCCCCTGCGGACGGCAACCATCGCACGGATAGTCCGCCGCGCGCTCTTCGGAAATCGAACCCCAGTACTTGACCCAGTGACGCAGCCCCAATCGACGCCCTCCATTCGGGGCACATTCTACGTCAGATACTGGATCATTCCGAACGTGCCGGCGGCCAGCAACCCGCCCGTGACGGCCCACAGCAGTGCCGCTCGGGCTCGCGAGTTGGCCAGATCGCCGAGCAGTTCGCGGTCGCTCGTCAGCTTCACCAAAAAGGCCAGCGGCAGCACGAGAACGATCACGTTGAAGACCATCGCGCCGACGCACACTTTGACGAGGTCGGCCGACAGGAGCGCGACCGCTGCGGCCGGCAACACTTCGACGAGATATACGGCATAGAAGCGGCGCGCCTCGTTGGGTTTCAAGTCGAGACTGCGCGGCCAGCCCATGACCTCGCTGATCCCCCAAGCGGCCGACAGTGAAACGACCACCAGGGCCAGCAACCCCGAACCGATGAGCCCGATGGCGATGAGCCAGCCGGCGCCACCGTTGGCGAGCCGGGCCAGGCCCTCGGGCAACTCCCTGAGGTTGGTCACGGTCGATGCGACGGGCGCAGCCGAACTCATGGCAGCCGCGGCGGCGATCACGACGGCCGCCATCAACGCCTGGCTGGCGAACGCCCCGACCAGAGTCTCGATCCGCGACCCATGGAGATCCTCGCGCCTGAGCTTCTTATCTACGCTGGCGGATTGCTGGTAGAAGAGCATCCAGGGCATGATCGAGGCGCCGATCATCGCCACCACCAGAGCGAAGTAGTCGTGCGGCACGTCGGCGGGCAGCGGGTTGAGGTCGGCGAAGAGATAGCCGATGTCGGGGCGGCCGGCGACCGCCAGAACCACGAAGCTGAACAGCGCCAGGGACAGCGCCACGGCAAACCGCTCGAACCACGTGTAGCTGCAAGTCAGAACCATCGTGGCGTGGATGGAAAGCGCGGCGGCAATCGCCAGTGGCGCCGGAATGCCGCTGATCGCTGCGCCCAGGGCTATACCCGCAAACTCCGCGACGTAGGCCACGAAGTTGATGACGGCCATGCCCAGGACGGAGACCGCCGCCCAGCGCGGGCCGTAGCGGGCCCGAACGAGTTCCGCATGACCCTTGCCGGTAGCCAGGGCCAGGCGGGCGGTCATCTCCTGGACGAGGAACAGGAGCGGGACCATGGCGAAGATCGGCAGCAGAAGAGCGTAGCCGGACTCGGTGCCACCCTTGCCGGCGGTGATCACGCTGGGCGCGTCCACGTCGGCCAGCATCACGATCCAGGCCGGCCCGGCGATCTTCAGCCAGCGAACCAATCCCGGGGCGCGCATCGATGCCGCCATGGACCTGAAGCCGGCGAATATTGTCACGCCTCGAACCATAACTGACCGAGTGGGCGTTCCCGGAGGGCCGAGCTGCACTGTATGCGGTTCCTGTGGCCCCTACCGCGGCTGTCGTCCGGCCCCCGGGCGAGCAGGAGTGGACTACGTCTGGCTACCATGACGTCCGAACGCCGCAGGAAAGGGACCCGATGCAAGCCGAAGACAAGAACCCTTCCACTTCCGGCCCCGGCCCGTCCGGCGCCCTCCCCAACATCCCGTGGCAGGACAGGCCGGCCGGCTCGAAGGCCGTGCTGTGGCGCTCGGACCGCAACCCCATCATCCCGCGCGACCACATCGAGCGGGCCAACAGCATCTTCAACTCCGCTGTAGTTCCTTTCCGCGGCGCCTTTGCCGGTGTCTTCCGCGTTGACGACACCACGCGGCAGATGAATCTCCACCCCGGCCACAGCGCCGACGGCATCGATTGGAAGATCGAGCAGGACACTATCACATGGGTCGCGGCAGACCCACGGATCGGCGAGATCCAGGAGAAGTTCGAGCACGCATACGACCCGCGTGTCACCTGGCTCGAAGACCGCTACTACGTGACCTGGTGCAACGGCTACCACGGCCCAACGATCGGAGTCGGCTACACCTACGATTTCAAGACGTTCCATCAGTTGGACAACGCCTTTCTGCCGTTCAACCGCAACGGCGTCCTGTTCCCCCGCCGGGTCAATGGCCAGTACCTGATGCTGTCGCGGCCGAGCGACAACGGCCACACACCCTTCGGCGACATCTATGTCTCCGAGAGCCCGGACCTCATCCATTGGGGCCGCCACCGTCAGGTCATGAGCACGCGATCCTGGACGTGGGAGTCGACCAAGGTCGGCGCCGGGCCCACTCCGATCGAGACGCCGGAAGGCTGGCTGCTCATCTATCACGGCGTTCTGACGTCCTGCAACGGCTTCGTCTACTCGATGGGCGCCGCGTTGCTGGACCTCGACGAGCCGTGGAAAGTGATCGCCCGCAGCCGCGACTACCTTCTCTCACCGCAGGTCACCTACGAGCAGGTCGGCGATGTCCCGAATGTAGTGTTCCCCTGCGCAGCCCTGCTCGACAGACCGACCGGACGCCTGACGATCTACTACGGCGCCGCCGACACGGTGACCTGCCTGGCCCACGGCTATCTGCCGGAGATCATCGACTTCGTGAAGGCGCGGAGCTGATCTGGGCGTGGCCCAACCCGCCCGCCCGACCGATCTCGCAGTGCGTAGCCTGAACCGCGCCTTCGCCGCCTGGTTTTCGGTGGCACCGAAACGATTGACCCTTCAAGCGCGCTCAGTGGCGCAACGCCCGTGCTGCAGCCTGCGATTCATCGCGAAACGGAGTGCGCCGGGCCAATACACGAGCCGAAAAGCCGATTCGGCCGCCTTCCGATCCCCATCGATCGTCTCTGGACTGCCAACCGAGCCTCGAACCTTGCCCCGGAACCGAATCGTATTCGGTGTGGCCGAAAAACTGCGAGGTCCGAGATGAGCGGTCGGAAGTCATTCGAAGCTCAGATATCCGACCGGGCCTCGTCGACGGCTTTGAGAACCCGGCAAGCTCGGAGCGTGACCCACTTGCTGGGCTGGCCCTGGCGATCGATGTCGACCACCATCTTGCGGGCGTAGGAATAGCGGTTCGGCCAGCGACCCTTGGCGTCCTGCTGAGAAACCAGCCAATCGATGGCCCGATCCAGACGCGGGTCCCC
>DASVKT010000040.1:0-15540 GCA_036385235.1 Candidatus Limnocylindrales bacterium
CGGCACGATCTCAAAGGCGACGGGTCGCCCGGGGTGCCCATCGGCGCCGAGAATGCGACGGTAGCCGAAAGCTCGACAGCCTCCCGCGTGCGGCTGTCCAGCGGCCGCCAGTTCGTCCATCTTGCGGCGCAACCGTTCCGACATTCCCTCTGACTCCTTGCGAGCCACGGCCCCGACGATGCGCGCGGCCATTCGCCCGGTTGAGGTTGCTAGATCGTACTCCCCGGCCGTTACCGTCTGAACGGCGGTCCCGCGCTTCACCACTAGGTCGATGAAACCCTCCAGCTCGCGGGGCGAGCGGTGGAGCCTGTCGGGATGCCAGGCCAGGACGGCCCCGACGGCGCCCGAGTCGATGGCGGCCAATAGGGCGCGATATGCTAGGCGCGGCTTGCCGCTGTAGGCCGAGCGATCGTCGTCTATGAAGGTCGCGTTCTCGGCCACGGTCCAGCCGAGACGCGCGGCCAGGGCCTCGCAGTCGGACCGCTGGCGCTCTACGCCGAGCCCGTCGGCCTCGCGGTCCTTGGATATCCGGCAGTAGATCGCGGCTTGTGTCATGGTCCGGCGCCTCGTGCGGCTTGTCCCGGCCATCCTACTCCGGACGGGTGTACTTCGTCTATACCGTCCCCGGCAACGATCAGGTGGTCCAGTAACTGGATGTCCAGCAACCGTCCTGCAGCCAGTGCCTCCGCGGTCAGCCGAAGGTCGTCCGGGCTGGGGGTGGGGTCACCGGAAGGATGGTTGTGGATCAGGATCACGCCCGTGGCGTTGAGTCGAACGGCGTCTCGGAAAAGCTCGCCGATCCGCACGAGGCTGGATGAGACGTTGCCCTGGTAGACGGTTACCTGTCTGAGGACGACGTTGCGGGTGTTGAGCAATACCACGCGCAACTCCTCTCGCTCGAGGAACCCCATCTGTGGCACGAGCCGGTCGCCCACGTCACGCGGGGCGTGAACTGTCCAGCGGCCCTGCGGCCAGTCCGCAACGAGACGGCGCCCGAGCTCAAATGCGGCGCTGAGCTGGGCTGCTCTTACCGGTCCGACGCCAGGGACCGTTTTCAGCTCCACGTCTGTGGCCCGGGCCAGGCCGACCAGGCCTTCATGCTGCTGAATGGCCACGGCTGCGGCGTCCACGGCCGTGTGGCCGTGAGTTCCGGAGCCCCAGAGCACGCCGATCAGTTCGATCGCGCTCAGTGCCCCCGGGCCGTAGAGGGCCATCCGCTCCCGAGGTCGTTCCATTTCGGGCAGGAGGTTCATCGCTCCGGACGGGCGTTCGGCCGTTCGCCGACTCTCGCGTCCGCCTGCGGAATCCACAGATCTCTCCTCCTGCACGAGTCGCTGGCGTGGTCGTTCCCGAAACCGAACAACGGAAGCCCGCCGATTCCTCCCGCCGTCCGGTTTCGAGAACAAGGCCAGACTACGCGGCGCCTCTAAACTGCCGCCCAACTGCCGCTTATCCGCCGCTCAACTGGGCCGATGCGGCCCGGTGTCTAGTCAGGTGACTGCGATGAAGCCGATCAGCGTGATCAGGCCGTTGTAGCCCGCGTGCAGCGTTCCCGAGGCGAAAATCGAGCGCCGGCGCATGTAGAGCCAGGTCAGGGCGAATGCGACCGGGACGCGCGCCCCGAAGTTGAAGAGCGCCACGCGCCAGGAAAGCCCGATGTCTGAACTGGGCGTGTTCATGACATGCACGAAGGCGAAGAAGAGCGAGGCTCGGAGGATCGCCGAGTTTCGGCTCATGGATCTCGACCAGGCGTTGGTTGCGAACCCGCGGAAGAATATCTCCTCGCCGAGCGGCGCCACGATCGCCACTGCAACCAGCAGCACCATGCGAGAAAGGAAGTCGTTCGGATTGACCGACTCCGGGCTGATGTCCGACTTGTTCAGGCCGAGCACCAGCAACATACCCAATGACAGCACGCTCGACGCGATCATCAGAGGTATGACCAGTGCGATCGGGACGAGGAGGTTCCCGATGCGAGTACCGCCAAACCGCGCTCCCGCCGCCCTGGCCCTGACGACGATCCTGCGCGGCCCCTCGATCTCTGGCTCCGAGCTGCTCCAGTCATCGGAACTCGGTGCGATGCGGGCAGGGCGGGCGAGATCCCGCCAGCTCAAAGCTCCGGGGCGAACCGCCAGGAAGTATACGAGGCCGAAGTAGGCGGCCAGATAGGCCAGCGTTACCGCCAGTGTCGCCCCCGCAGAGTAGAGATCAACCTGCAGGGACTTCAGCCCCATTTCCAGCGGAATCTGGAGCGCGGTGACCGTCGCCAGCAGCGCCCCCATCGTGAGCAGCGGCGATGGGCCGGCGTAGTCTTGCCAGCCGTCGAGCCGGCGTTGCCGACCCTGAGCGACGGCTCGCGCAATCAGCCCGAGGGCGCCCGCGATGCTGACGATTTCGATGACGAGCCATGCCGGCACCCCAAGCGCACCGAGCTTGAAGCCGGTGGTGGTGGCCGCCATGTATGCGAGCAAGGCCACGATTGCCGGCAGACCTACAAGCATGCCTACGGCGTAGAGGCGCGGCGAAGCCTGGGCTTTGAAGGAGAGAATCGGGCGCCGCGGAACCGACGGGTGGAAGTTGCCCGGTGACTCCAGGATCGGCTTCACGGCCGGAGGTCTTGCGTATCCCCACGGAACCTGGCCGATGGGCCAGGCGGCTGGGTCCGGCAGCGATGGTTGGGGCCAAGTCGGAGGCCAGTAGCTGGGGGCTTGCCAGTTGCCCCAGGCCGGCTGGTATCTGGGCCAGGCGGCTCCGAAGGCGGTTTGTTGCTGCGGCCAGGCAGGTTGCTGCGGCCAGGCGTGGCCGACCGGCACAGGTGGCGCGCTGGGGTCAGGCGTCGGAGGCCTGCCGTATGGGGATGTTTCCTGCCTGTCGTCGGGCATGAGGCGCGGTGGGGCCTCCGAGGTGTATCGCCTCAGCCGCCAACGGCGGGCTTGCGGTTGGTGATCGTACCGTCAGATGGCCGAGGCGGGAGGCTCTGTCCGATACCGCTCAGCCGCCGGCCGCTCCGCTCCGCCGGCCGCTCCGCCGGCCGCTCCGCCGGCCGCTCCGCCGCCGGCTGCTCAGCCGCACCCAGGCGTTCGAAGTCCTTGCCGCACAAGGCGCAGAGGGTCCAGTCCAGCCCAACGAGGCGCTCGCAGTTTGGGCAAACGCGGTTCAGCCGAGTCCGGCACCACGGGCAGATGATCCATTCCTCATCCACACGCTTGTCGCAGCCGCGGCAGGTCTTGACTGTCTCTACCTCAGCCAGCAGCGCTTCCTCGGCCAGGTTTCGTTCGTAGACCTCGCCCAAACGTTCCGCCGGCCTGACGACTCGATACAGGATGACGCCGAGGATGAAGAGGAATGGAGTCGTGATCAGGATGAGTCCGGCCGCGACATACGGGAGAACCGGGTTCTCCGTCCGGTCGTGCATGTCTCGGAAGGCCCAGTAGGTGGCGGCCAGCCAGACGATGAACAGGTACAGGACGATGGAGTACATCGCCACTTGGACGATTTCGCTCCCGAAGAACGAGTCGAAGATGCCACCCAGCTGTCCGGTAAGATCTGTCATCAGTCCTGTTTCCCTCTCGAATGAACCAAATTGGGGGTGGCCGCGGCCGACCCGGGAGCTTCTGGCAGTGTATCAGGGTGAACTTGGCGGCCGGTCGCGAGTTCCCGGCTGTGACGATGGCCGGCGGCCCACGGTGACGGCCGCATCGAAGCTGCCTCAGCCCTTGCTGGATTCCGTCTAGTCGGCAGCGCCGAGTTTGGCAGGGAAGAACAGGGCTGTGATTCCGCCGGCGATCAACAGGCAGCCGGCCAGGAACAAGATCACCGTCCCAACGCCGTATGCGTGCGGTCCCGGTAGCGTCAGGTAGAGCAGGAATATGCCCAGATAGAGCCCGCCGAGGATCAACGGCAGGGTGAGCTCCGTGACCTGGCGAATTTGGGTGGCGAGATGGGGGAGCCTGGCCTGCGATTTGTCGCTGCCTGCGGCTGCTCCCAATACCAGCAGGCTGAGAAGGAAGAGTGGCACCGCCGACGGCATGCCCCAGCCCCATTGATTCGACGGCGGCGTTCCGATCGAGTAGTTCCCGATGCCGATGCCCTGCTCGTTGGCCCATGGCAGGAAGAGGCTGGCAATTCCGATCGCTGCTCCGGCTGCCACCAACCCAAAGGCGATGAGTTCCTCGATGGGCTCCCTGCGAGCCGGATTCTCGACGACCGGCGCATGGAACGATGCCGGTGCGCTGGGGGCCGGCTGCGGAACCGGAACCGCGGGAACCGGAACCGCGGGAACCGGCGGCACGGCCGCTTGGGGTGGCCACTGGGCCGGGGTCGGGGACGGGGCGGGCGGCCAGGCGGGGGCGGGCGGCCAGGCGGCGGCAGGTGTCGCCGCCGGCGATCGAAGCGGAACTGTGAGTGGCGGCACGTTGGCGTTGCCCGGCATCGACTGCCGGGGGCTCATCGAAGATATGGGCACCGCACCCACGGAGACGCCTATGCTCGGGCGGGAGGACTGGGCCCCGAAGCCTGTGCTGGATGGCTGAATCGTTCGTGGCGCTTCCGGCGGCTCCGGCGGCTCCGGCGCTTTCGGCGGCTCCGGCGCTTTCGGCGGCCCCGGCGCTTCCGGCGGCCCCGGCGGCAGAGCCGGCGCGTCGGCCGCGGGAGGAACGTAGCCGCCGGGAACGTGTTCCGGAGCGAGGGGCGGCGCTGCGAATTGCGGTGCCGCTGCGAATTGCGGTGCCGCAGGCGCGCCGAACGGATTGGCTACAGGCGCGGGCCAGGTGGTCGGCGGCGCAACAGGAGCCGGTTGGCCCGGCGGTTCAGGCGGCGGGGTTGCATCGAGGCCCAACGCTGCCAGTCGAGGATCATCGGTGCCGGCGGCATCGGCCGGGTCGGCGAGGCCGGATAGGACAGTTCCGCATGTTGCGCAGAATGGTTGGCCCGGTGCTACCGGCGATGAGCAAGTTGGGCATTGCGATGTTTCGGCCACGCGTGACCCTCCGCTCAGATGACCGACTCAGCTCGGCCGCGCTCCACCGAGGTTCCCCGCGGTGGCCCTATTGATTCAATCCCCCGAAGTCTCCCGGGGCGAACCCGATAGTCCCAACTCGGTCTCCAGTTCCAGCCGGCTCGATTTCTCATTGCGTGTTGCGTCGGCCGTCTCATTTGTCAGGGCGGCGCTCCGCCAGGCCGAAGCGAGGCCGGAGATGGATAGGGCGGCTATCCAGGCGAGGCTGAGGGCGATAACGGCGCCGGCGAAGATAAGCCCTCGTATGTCTCGCGTTGTACTGAACGACCCGATACCGATCGCCCTGGCGATGGGCACCTGATTGTGGGCGGCGATCCGGCACCAATCGAACGCGGTTGCGGTGGCCAGCAACGCCCCGCTTGCGGCAAGGATGCTGATCCCATAGGAGAGGCCGATTGTGGCGGCCGAACTGACGGGCCTACGAAGGAGTTGCCCGATGCCGTTGCCGAGAGATCTCAAGACGCCGGTTCCGGACAGGACAAGTCGTCTGACGGCTACGGCGCCGACGACTTCCGTCGCCAGCCAGACCAATGCCACGATGACCACCGCTCCGCCGGCGCTCTCGACAACGCGGAGCGGCAGCGGCGTCGCCAGGTTGGAAGGAACAGTCAGCTCGTTGTAGATGGCGGCGTAGATCTGTTCGCCCGCCCAGGTCAAGACAAGGCCGAGTGGGACCAGGCATATAGCCCTGATGCCCATCATGTCGATGAGAGTTCGGAGTTCCGGGAGCGGCCTCGGTTGGCCATTGAGATGTGGCTCGTCGCTGCCGGCAGCCTCGATCAGCCAGACGTCGATCATCGATCCGATGAAGAACGCCAGCATCAGCCAGACGGCCGCTATGAAGGCAACGATCAGGGCCATCTCGTAGAACCAGGGAGTGGGGCGTCCGTCGATGGCAAAGGCGCTGACCCCCGTGGCGCCGGCCACGCCAATCACGGACGGCAGCACGACGCCCGGGAGCATCAGGACAACGATCCCGCCGCGCAGCAGAAAACCTGCCAGCGCCACGACGATAGTGTCTCGATCCGCCCCGAATGCCACAGCCCGGCGCGTGCGCCCGATCCAGCCACTGCGGGCCGGATCGGTGCGCTGCACCTGTGTCGATTGCTGCGCCACTACCGCCACGCGGCTACGGAGCCGACGGGGCGGGCGTCCCCACTACTTTCTCCAGCTGCGCCAGGATCTGCTGGACTATCGCCGTCTCCTTGCCGTACGTCGCCCAGTCGCCGTTTCGGGCGGCTTCTTGCGCGGCCTGGAAGTGGTCATTGGCTTCGGCGACGAGTTGCTGGGCATTGCCCGTCAGCGAAACGCTGGGGAGGGCGGTAGGCGACCCGGCCGCCGTTGGAGTCGCCGACGGCGGGCTGGTTGCCGTGGCGCCCGGTGAGGCCGTTATCCCCGGCGATCCCGAGGCGGCTGGCGCGGGCGTTGTCGTCCCTCCCGTTCCGGTGCTGCCCTTGCCGGCGTAGATCTGGTCCAAGGCGTCCTGGAGCGTGTCGCCCCAAACGACCTGCGACGGAGTCCCGACGATGACTTTCTGGAGGATGGGCAGGGGGTTGCTCGAAGCCTGGAGGTACACAGGTTCGATGTACAGGATCGAGTCTTGCAGCGGTATCACGAGCAAGTTGCCCATGATCACCTTGCTGCCGTTGGTATTCCACAAGGAGATCTGCTTGCTGATATCTCCGTTCTGGGAGATCAACGCCTCTATCTGTTGCGGCCCGAAGACGTTCGAGTTGCTCGGGTAGTCGAAGACGCTCACGTTCCCGTACGCACCGGGGTCGTTGTGGGCCGCAACCCAGGAGATCATGTTCTGGCGGCCCTGCGGGACCATCGGCTGCAGAAGGACGAACTCCGGATTTGCCTCGCCGGGGATTCGCATTTGGACGTAGTAGGCCTCGAGGCCCAGCTGAGTGGGGGCGCCGTTGCCGCCCGAGTCAGCACTCGGCGGGAGATCCCAGACGTCGTTGTTCTGGTAGAACACGCTCGGATCGGTCACGTGGTATTTGGTGAACTGGGCCGTCTGGGCGTTGAGGAGATCCTCCGGGTAGCGCAGGTGGCCCGGGTTGCCGCTCGCCGCGTCTCCCCTGAGGTCGACGGGCATCTCCGAAAGCTGCTTGAAGAGTCCCGGGAAGACTCCCTCCCAGGCCTTGATGATCGGGTCGTTCTGATCCGTGACATAGAACGCCATGTCGCCGCTGTAGGCGTCCATCACGACCTTGACGCTGTTGCGGATGTAGTTGAACGAGTCGCCCGCGAGCCCATTTGCGGAGGCGTCACTGCCGGGGTTGTATGAATTGGCGCCGGGGAATGACGCGCTCGTCGTGAAGGCGTCCTGAACGTAGGCCAGGGTTCCGTCCGCTCTGAGAACCATGTACGGGTCCTTGTCCAGGCGCAGGAACGGAGCGACCGCGCTTACTCGATCTCGAATCGAGCGGTTGTACAGAAGCTGGCTGCTACCGGTGATCTGGCTGCTGATGAGCATGTTCAGATCGCCGAATTTGGCCGCAAACAGTAGTTTGGACAGCGGGGTATCCAGCTTGATCCCGGAGGTGCCGGACCAAGAGACGTACTGGTCGCAGCCCTTGCACGAAGACGGCGGGTAGTCGAACTCCGGACTCGTGGCGTCGACGATGACATAGCCGCTGGACTTGGTGCCGAAGTAGATCTGCGGGCGCGTCACATCCGGTACGCCCTTTGTGGAAACCGGCGGGAAGTCCTTGATGAACAGTGTGGGCTGGCCGCTGCCCGACTGAACCTCGTTCACAGGCACCATGACCAGGCCGTAGCCGTGGGTATAGGTGATGTGCTGGTTGACCCAGCTCTGGTCTCCCTTGGTCAGTTGTGCCAGCTGTGATTCGTCGAGTTCACGGCCGGAAAGCATCACCTGCCGCACGCACGGCGCCGGGTTCGGGGAGCAGCTGGCAGCGTCCGTGAAGTAGTAGCGGTCCGTGTCCACGTCCGGGAAGGTGTAGTACTGGCGGATTTCCTGAACGCCGGCCAGTGTGTCCTTGAGCGGGCGGTAGTCCCAGAGCCGGACGTTCTGGATCGTTGCCGGTTCGGCGGCCACGTTTGCCGGTGTCACGGTCGGTTGCGGCGTGGCTTTGGTTGTCGCCGACCATTTGGTCAGGTTGAAGGCGAGCCGCGTCATCTTGATGTTGGCGTCGATGTAGGGCGACTCCTGGGCCTGCTGGTTCGGTTCGACGCTGATGCGCTGAACCACCTGCGGATAACCAACCTCCAGGATCAGGAAGGAGGCGGCCCAGAAGAGCAGAGTCAGCACGACCGGCGCCTTCCAGCGGGTCACGGTGAAGGCCAGGATGAAACATCCGACGAAGGCCGTGAGGGCGGTCATCACGTTCATGGCCAGCATTCGGGCGTTGACGTCCGTGAAGCTGGCGCCCTGGAAGATGCCGCTCGTGGTGCTGTTGACGAGTTCGTAGCGGTCCAGTTGGTAGCCGATAGCTGCCGACCACAGGTACAGCGCGGCGAGCACGCCCAAGTGGATGCGAGCGGAGGTGGGCATCGATGCGCCGGAGGCGACGGCGATGATGTAGCGGAGCCCGACGCCGACCAGGGCCATGAGAAGAAGCGTGTTGGCGTAGGACTGGATCAGCCGGTAGAACGGCAACTCAAACAGGAAGAAGCTGATGTCCTTGCCGAAGGTGAGGTCGTTCTGGCCGAACGGGACGCGGTGCAGGTAGAGCTGGATCGTGTCCCAGCCACTCACGGCCAGGCCGCCGAGGCCCAGAGCCAGGATCAGCCCCGCTGCAAGAAGCACCCAGAACACAGGCCGGCTGATGTCCGGCATGTCGACGGTGGAGCCACTCCTGGGGCCCTTTGGCCGGGAGACGGTGATGGGCCGCTTTTCGATGAGGTCGCCGCCGAGATAGCGCTCGATGTTGAATTTGTCCAGGAAATCGTCAAGTGAGAACTGCCGAAGCTGGCCCTTCGGAATGGTCTTGCCGGCTATCCAGAGGTTGATCCACAGGACCAGGAAGGCGATCCCGGTGCCGAGGCCGAAGAACAGGACCTGGCTGCCCAGTCGAGTCCAGAAGACGTTGCCGAAGCCGATGCTCTGGAACCAGATCGCATCGGTAGCCATCCCGACTGTGAGGCCGAAGACGCTGAGCAGCAGGAACAAGACCAGGGCGATGCCGCCCAGGATCTTCCAGCCCCGCCCCACGTGGATCTCGGGCATGCCGGATCCGCCGAAGCCGCCGGACCCACCGCCGTACGAGCGACGGGGTCCGCCGCCGAACATGCCGCCGAAAGGAGATTCCGGCCGGTCGTCGTCCTGATTCTGGGTGTCGTCCGCGTCGTCTGGTCCGCCTGACCGCATTGTTGCGTCCTCCAGTGATCCCTCGGTGGCTGAGCCGCTCCCGGCCTCATCGTCCGATCTGCCGCTCGGCTTCCTGCCGCCGGCTGTCTTGTCGGCCTGTCGCCGGTTCAACTCCTCCATGAAGTCGTCAAAGACGTTGCGCATCCGTCGAGTCTAGTCGCAGAGAGCCGATGGAATACGGGCGGGCGGGGCGGCGACCTCAGTAGGAGAGCCGCAATACCGCGTCGCGGAATCCGCGCAAGACAGTTGCGGCCAGTTCCGACTCGCGCATGGCCACTTGCCGCGCCGGCTCGAAGCGGAAGCCGGCGAGAACCGCCAGAGGCGCGTCCCAGGGCGCGTTCTCGTCTTCGGGTGCCTGACCCAGCCTGAGGCGCAGTTGCTGGTGGCCGTTCTCCTCGAGGACGAGCCCGGAAAGCGAGCCCGAAAGCCCGGGCCCGAGCCGGATCAGGGGCGAGCCCGGTGGCGTCCCATAATCCGGCGCAAGGTCGTTGAAGGTGAGCAAGGCGCCGGCCTCCTCGCACCACATGAGGGTCACCCACCAGCCGTCGGCGATGGTCTGGGGCTGCGACATGCCGACCAGGCGTGGGCTTCCGGGCTGCAGCTCGATCTCGCGCAAGAACGAGGGGCCGGGCGCGGGAAGGCGGGGTTTGGTGTCTGACATCTGCCGATCAGGGTATCGGCGGCTGCCGACCTGTGCCCGGGCGAGGTTGCGCGATGCGCGATCCGCTACTGGGCGGGCGGTGCCGAGGGCTCAGGCTCACCCGGCGTTTCGGGCAGCCCGGCCTGACGCTCAAGAATCTCCAGGTCCAGCCTCGCCATTTCCAGCTTGATTTCCGCGCTGGGCGGGCGCAGGGCCGATTCGTCGCTGGGCGCAATGTTGCTCACAGGCGCACTCGAGTCGGACTTGCCGAAGACTGTCTGAAGTACGCCGACCTTCTTCTTGCCGGCCCGGGAGTCCTCCAGGTACTTGCGTAGAGTCGGCTGGACTTCCGTGACCCCGGGAATTGGGAGGGCGACGGCGTCGGCTTCCTTCAGCGTGGCGAGGCACGTCGTACAGGTCTGCGCATCGGCCGGCACGTCGGCCGAACACCAGGGGCAGATCGTCTTGGGGCTAGCCTGGTGACCTCGCTTGCCGACCGCGCGGGGCCGGGCTTTCGGGGCCGCGTCGACCGAGACGGCGGTTGGCGGCTCGAATGCCTCGGTCGTCATTGGCGCTCCCGCCTGGGGCTCCGCGTATGGCTCGGTCGTCATTGGTGCACGGGCCTGGGACTCCGCGTATGGCTCGGTGGCGACGGCTGCCGTGTCGGCTGCCGTGTCCGATGCCGCGGCTTCCCTGTAGACAAGCTCCCCGCCGACCACGAGGCACGCCGCCCCGGCCACAAGCGGGAGCCCGAAGGCGCGCCCCAACGGGTCGATGGCGAGGCCCAGGCCGCAGATCGTCATCGCAACGGCGATGACTCGAAGCCTGCGGCGCGGATCCTGGGCGAAAATCGCGTACGCCAACGGAAAGCTCGACAAGAACGCGGCAAAGATGAACAACCAGATGATCATTGCCGCCGAGATACCGTGCACGGTCAGTGGCGGCGCAATGCCCTCGTTGCGAGCCAGGCCGAGGAGATCAGAGGAGATCAGGCCCGCCATGGCGCCGCCGACGAACGACAGCCAGCCGGCGAAAATGGCGATTGCACCGAAGGTTCTCTGCAATGTGGCCTCCCCTGTGTCTACCCGGCGATGTCAGTCGCCGGTCTCGTTTGGCGGCGGCGCCATGGCTTGCTCTCCGGCGCCTTCCAGCTCCTCGAACAAGGGAGCGATCTCCGCGGCCCAAGGCGTGTCTGCCCACGGTGTCATTCCCTCTGCTGAGGGCGACTCGGGGCCGGGGCCGGCGGTGGGCGTGGCCGACTCGGCGGTGGGCGTGGCCGACTCGGCGGTGGGCGTGGCCGACTCGGCGGTGGGCGTGGCCGACTCGGCAGTGGGCGTGGCCGACTCGGCGGTGGGCGTGGCCGACCCGGCTGGCTGAGCCGCTCCGGTGTCCGTGGATTCGGTCGCCCTGTCCAGGCGTTCTGCCAGCACCAGGGCATCCATCGGCGGGACGCCGATTCCTCGCGATGGCGGCATCATCTTTTCCTGGTTACGGCGATCCACCCCTTGGGCGATCGTCGCCGCAATGGAAAGCCCGATCCCCAGCGTTCCGAGCTTGGCGCCGGGTACGGACATCACCTTGTTGATGATGTCGTTCTTGTGGACCAGCGACGGGTCTATGCCGGTAACGCCGGGTACAAGGATGTCGCCGAGGGACTCCCGCTCCGCGAGAGAGGCGTGGCAGCTCGGGCAGTGCGAGGCCCCGGGCGGGGTGGCGGCCGAGCACCAGGGACAGCGGTGGGCCGGAGCCGGAGTCGATCTGGGCATGCCGGCTGCGACGCTCAGCGGCGAGGTCGGCTGAAGCAATGGCGCCGGCTCGGGCTGAGGCGGGGGCGCCGGCTCAGGCTGATCGGTCGGCTCGGTCGGCTCGGCCCGATCGGTCGGCTCCGGCGCCGGCTGAGGCTGAGGCTGAGGCTGAGGCTGAGGCTGAGGCTGAGGCGCCGGCTCGGTCGGCTCGGTCGGCTCGGACTGAGGCGGGGGCGCCGGCTCAGGCTGAAGCGCTGGCTCGTAGGCCCCGGGGTAAGAGCCGCCGGGCGCAGGTTCATAGACGGCCGGATACATGCCGGGCGTGGCTTCGAGCGCAGTCCCCGACGGCTGCGGATCGTCTTGCTCCGGACCCCGGGTTTCGTCCATCAGTCTCCGCGGACCTCCGCTGCTATTCCCACTCGATCGTGGACGGCGGCTTGGAGCTGATGTCGTAGACGACTCTGTTCACGCCGGGCACTTCGTTGACGATACGCGAACTGATCTTCGCGAGAACCTCGTACGGAAGTTTGGCCCAGTCGGCAGTCATCCCATCCTCGGAAGTGACCGCCCGGATGGCGACCAGGTTGGCGTAGGTTCGGCCGTCTCCCATGACACCGACCGACTGGACCGGTGTGAGAATGGCGAACGACTGCCATACGCTGTGGTACAGGCCTGCCGCCTTGATCTCGTCGACGACGATCCAGTCGGCCTCGCGGAGTGTATCCAGCCGGTCCGCCGTGACCTCGCCGATCATTCGGATTGCCAGGCCTGGGCCCGGGAACGGCTGGCGCTGGACCATCGAATCTGGCAAGCCAAGCTCCGTGCCGACTGCCCGGACTTCGTCCTTGAAGAGGTAGCGCAGCGGCTCGATCAGCTGGAAGGTGATGTCGTCCGGCAGGCCGCCGACGTTGTGGTGGCTCTTTATCTTGGCGGCGGACTTCTCGTCCTTCGAGGTGGCCGACTCGATCACGTCCGGGTAGAGCGTGCCCTGGGTCAGGAAGGCGATCTGGCCGAGTTTGGTCGCCTCTTCCTCGAAGACGCGGATGAACTCGTTGCCGATGATGTGGCGCTTCTTCTCCGGGTCGATGACGCCGGCCAGCTTGGCCAGGAACCGTTCGCGCGCGTTGACGACGATGACGCGGACGCCGAGCTGGTCGAATGCCTTCTGCAGCAACTCCGTCTCGTTCTTGCGCATCATGCCGTGGTCCACGTGGACGCAGATCAGGCGATCGCCGACGGCGCGGTGGACGAGGGTGGCGGCCACGGCCGAATCCACGCCGCCGGAGAGTGCGCACAGGACCTTGCCGTCCGTGCCGGTGGCCTTGCTGTGTTCGTCGACGCGGCGGCGGATTTCTTCGACGTTTGCCGTGATGAAGTGGGCCGGGGTCCAGTTGGGCCTGGCGCCTGCGATCTCGATGACGAAGTTTCGCAGGATGTCGCGGCCGTGCTTCGTGTGGACGACTTCCGGGTGGAACTGGATGCCGTACATCTTGCGGGCGGGGTCCGCGACCGCCGCGTAGGGAGTGGAACTGGTTCGGGCGGTGGGGCTGAAACCGTCCGGTAGCGTCTGGATCGAGTCGCCGTGGCTCATCCAGACCGACTGCTCGGAGTCCAGGCCGGCGAAGAGGCCGGGCACGCCGCTGCCCGCGGTCGCGCCGCCGGGTGTGGCGCCGGGTGTGGCGCCGGCCGACTCGGTCACCTCGACGATCGCCGGCCCGAATTCCTTTCGCTCGAACGAGACGACCTCGCCGCCCAGGTGATGGGCCAAGAGGTGCAAGCCGTAGCAAATGCCCAGGATCGGGATGCCGCCGGTCCAGATCTCGGGGTCTGGGTGCGGCGAGCCGGCCTCGTAAACACTGTTCGGGCCACCCGAGAGGATCACGGCCTTGGGCTTGCGGGCGGCAATCTCTGCCCATGAGGTGTCGAACGGGAGCAGCTCGGAGTAGACGTTCAGCTCGCGCACACGCCGCGCGATCAACTGGCTGTACTGGCTGCCGAAGTCCAGCACGACGACGTTATCCACGTCGCCGATCGCCTCGCCCGGGAGCTTCGTCCTGTCCGCTACCTGCCCGTCAGTCAATGTGTGCCTCCTGATGCCGCGCCGCTTACCGCCCGTTTGCGGAGGCGGCCGCCCGCCGTCGCCCGCTAGGACCTGATTCTACGGGTTGGCGGGGAGTGGAGTCTCACCCGGGCGTGGAGCCGACCCGCGCAGTTGCCCCAGGCCTCCGTTTCCGGCTAATGACAGCCGAGCGAACACGATGCGGGAACCGTCTCGGTTGGAGCGTTGCCGACGGCCCGAAACGGATCTCGTTTCTGTCGAATGCCACCTGCGGCGGTCATTGGGCCGAATCCTGGCGGTTTGGGCGGTCGGGATGGGCGCCGCGGCGAGGATTTGCACGCATCTGCCCGCCGGATCGCCGTCCCGTGTTCGCGGCACTGTCATTAGCCAGAAACCAGATCGCGCGCAGGTCGCCCGACGGACACGCGAGCCAGCGGCGCACTTCCACCGTGCGAGCCGGCAGGGCCGCGTCGAACACGGCGCCGGACCGGCGCACCGCGTTTCTCGCCCACTTCTGGTCACAGACGACGAGCACGCTCCCGATGAATGCCGGATCCCAGCCTTCCAGCTTCGCAATCTCGCGTGCCAGTCGGCGCTTCCGATCCATCGTGGACAGGACATCCTGCAAGTCAGGCAACTTCGTCTTGCATTCGATGCAAAGCAGGGCCCGGCTGGACGGATGCCAGGCCAGCACGTCGATGGAACCGCGTTCGCCCCAAACGCTGAACGTGTGCTCGGGTCGCACGATCCAGCCGGCGGCGGTCAGCCGCTTAACCACCGATCCGACAAGGGCGGAGTGCGCCTCGTCGAGCAGCTTCGCCATCTCCGCGCCGCGCCATCGCGCGTTCAGCGTCACCGACACCCCGAGAATCGCGGCCACCTGCCGTACCGTGCGAACGGAGGTCTCTTCAACCCGCCCGCGCTCGATGAGCGACACGATCGGGCGGCTCACGCCAGCCGCAGCGGCCAGCTGCTCTTGAGTCATTGCCCGTCGAAGGCGGACTGCCCTGATGGAAGCGCCGAATTGGGTGTCGTCCATGGGCGGAAGGCTAGATGCGGGCGATCAACCCCCGCTTATCTGGCCTGTTGGGCCAGTGGTGATCGCGATCGGGTGGCTCAGGGCAGGCAGGAGGAATGGTAGTGCCCGCTTGGTGGGAAACGCCTGGTGGCCACCGCCCGATCGACCCTCTGTGCCGGCCCAGGCTGCTCAGCCGAGGTGATGATACGCGGGTTAGGCGCGAACGCGGGTCCCCTCGCTGGGCGTCCCTACTCGTCCTCGAGATTCGGCGCCAGCCACCGAGCCGCTTCATCGAGCGACCACCCCTTGCGGCGCGCGTAATCCTCCAGCTGGTCCGGCCCGATGCGGCCGAGGCCGAAGTACTTCGCCTCGGGGCGCCAGAAGTAGAAGCCGGAGACCGACGCCGGCGGGAGCATCGCGAACGACTCGGTGAGGCTGATCCCGGCGCGCGCCTCGGCGTCGAGCAGCGAGAAGAGAATCGCCTTTTCCGTGTGATCCGGGCAGGCCGGGTATCCCGGCGCCGGTCGGATGCCTTGATACTCCTCGCCGATTATCTGGCGCCTATCTAGCGCCTCACTGGGGGCGTAGCCCCAGAGCGAACGGCGCACGTCGGAGTGCAGTTTCTCGGCGAATGCCTCGGCCAGGCGGTCCGCCAGGGCCTTGCTCATGATGGCGTGGTAGTCGTCGTTGGCGGCCTCGAAGCCGGCGGCCAGCTCGGCCGA
>DASVKT010000041.1:0-8408 GCA_036385235.1 Candidatus Limnocylindrales bacterium
TCATCGGTATCGCACTCGGCGTACTCGCGTCATTCGGTATCGGGTTGTACGCCGGCTGGGGCTTCGTATTCAACCCGGCGACGGTCATCGTGGCCGTGGGGTTCAGCCTGGTCGTTGGGATCGTCTTCGGCGTTTGGCCGGCGAGCCAGGCGGCCCGGCTCGATCCCGTCGTGGCTCTTCGGTACGAGTAGAAACGTGGGAACCAATGAAAGGGGATCTCGCATGACTGACCAGACCAAGCCCGAATGGGCACGACAGGACACGGCCGAGCCGGAGCCGGAGCCGGAATTGTCTCCGCTGTCCAGGCCGGCAAAGCCCGCTCCCGGGCTCAAGGCCAGGCCGGCCAAGCGAGATAGCAGCACGATGATCCTGCTGCTGATCGCCGGAATGGTGGCCATCGGTGGAGTCGCGTTCGCCGCGGGTCGGCTGACGGCCTCCCCGGCCGCGGCCGCGGCGGCCAGTAACCGCCTGGGTGTGGGCAACGGCGGCGGCGGCTTCACTCGGCCGTCGCTCGCCCCCGGCGAGACGTTCAACGCGGGTGCGTTCGGCGGCGGGCTAGGACGAGGCGGCGCGGGCGGCCTCTCCGGCGGCGTCACCGGAACCGTTCAATCGATCAATGGCTCGACGCTGACGCTGATGCTCTCGACCGGCTCGACGGTTACCATCGACCTCTCGGGCAGCACTACCTACCACAATGAAGCCGCGGGCAGCTCGAGCGACGTGAAGGTCGGGAGCAAGGTGCAAGTCCAGATCAACACTGCCGCGGCAGCCAGCGGGACGCCCAATCCTTCCGCGTCCGGCGGGCGGACTCTGACCGCTTCGGACATCCTCGTCGTCACACCTTAGGAGCCGCCGTGCATCTGCTAGTCGTCGAGGACGACGCCCGATTGAGCCGGCTTCTCAAGCGGCTGCTGACCCAGGACCGCCACGTCGTGGAGACGGCTCTGACGGCCGAGGACGGCCTCGAAATAGCGACATCGACGGCCGAGCTCGACACGGTCATTCTCGACGTGGGGTTGCCTGATCGTTCCGGCTTCGAGGTGGCCCGCATGCTTCGGCGGACAGGTTCGCAGGTCCCGATCTTGATGCTCACGGCGCGTGACGCCGTCAGCGATCGGGTCGAGGGCCTGGATGCGGGCGCGGACGACTACCTCGTCAAACCTTTCGCATACGAGGAACTCCTGGCCAGACTCCGAGCTCTGGGGCGGCGCCCGCCGACCCGAAAGTCGATGGCTCTGCGAGCGGGACCGTTCGAGCTGGACGAAGGAACGCGACGGGTGACGGTCGCTGGGAAACCGGTGGACCTGAGCCAGCGGGAGTTCTCGATCCTCGAATGCTTGCTCCGGCGGCCGGGCCAGGTCCTGTCGCGCGATCAGCTACTCGACTACGCCTGGCCATACGGCGTGGCCCTGACGCCCAACACCGTGGAGGCCTATATCCACCTGCTCCGCGACAAGATAGGTCCCGAGGCTGCCGCCTTCATCGAGACGGTCCGGGGCGTCGGCTATCGTCTCAAAGAGAGCTGAGATGAGGATCCCGCGGCCGCGCTTGCCCAGGCGCCGCCCCAAGGACGAGGAAGCGGCTGTTGTCGCCCGAAGCGCCTCGGACGACGACGCGCGCCTTCTGCGCCGGACGCGGCTCCGCCTCATGGCGGTCAGCGGCGCGGTGACGCTGGTCCTTCTCGTGCTGTTCGCCGCCGCCGTGTATACCGCAACCTCGAACGCCTACAAGAACGACAGCGTCAATCGCCTGCGGGCTTATGCAGACGCCACTTCAGGGCGCATCGCCCAGTTGGCCGGCCTCACGCCGCCATCGTCGCAGGCCCGCAACTTGGACCCGGAGTTTGGAGGTCAATTCGCCGGCTTCGTCGTAGTCGCCGTGGACTCCGACGGAGACCCGTTCTACGGCTCGCGGATCCTACCGCCGGGCGTGCCCGTACGTGCGGGCCTGCAGGCCGTGGCTCACGGCGGCATCGACGTCCGAGACGTGACTGTCGGCAATGTGAACCTGCGGGTCTTCACCCAGCCGGAGTCTCTGCCCGGCGGGTTGACCTATGTCATCCAGACAGCCGCCGACCTGACCAATGAGGACAATCTCCTCACCCTGCTTCGGACGGTCCTGGTCGTTGGGGGAGGGTTGGCCTTCCTGGCGGCTCTTGGGGCAGGTTACGTGTATGCAGGCCGCGCATTGATTCCGGTGCGAGCTTCGATCGATCGACGACAGGCGGCACTGCAACGGCAGCGTGAATTCACTGCCAACGCCAGCCACGAGCTGCGCACGCCGCTCACCGTGATCAGGGCCAGCGTCGAGGACCTGAGGCGGAACAGCCGGAGTCGGGTCGCGGACGTGGGCGATGCGCTGGACGACATGGACGCCGAAGTTCGGCATTTGACCGCCCTCGTCGATGACATGCTGCTGCTCGCCCGGACGGATTCGGGCGTGGTTCAGGTGGAACGCATGCCGATGGATCTTGCCGACGTGGCGGTCGAGGCGGCCTCGACGCTGTCAGCGCTTGGCGACGAGAGGGGAGTAGGAGTCGTAGCCGATCCACTGCCGGCGCCCGTCCTTGGCGATCCGCTCCGTCTCCGCCAGCTGGTGACGATCCTGGTGGACAACGCGATAAGGCACAGCCCATCCGGCTCTTCGGTCGCGGTGCGGGTCCGGTCAGCGAGTGGAGCAGCCTATCTGTGGGTGGAGGACCAGGGTCACGGAATCAAGCCCGAGGATCTGCCGCGGCTCTTCGAGCGTTTCTGGCGAGCCGACAACGCACCCGTGGGCGGCACCGGGCTCGGGCTGTCCATCGCGCGCTGGATTGTCGAGCAGCACGGCGGAACGATCGGTGCGGAGAACCGGCCCGAAGGCGGAGCTCGTTTCTGGGTCCGGCTTCCGTCGTTGAACCCGACTGCCAAGGTGGCTCCGGGCTCCGGGGCGAGCACAAGCCCCGAATCGGCCTTCGAGTCGGCCTTCGAGTCGGCCTCCGAGCCGACGGCAAGCTCGACCCCCGAATCGACGGGTCAGCCCCCGGCCTGGACGCCGGGCGACCAGGACCAGCCGATTCTCTAGCCGGCCAGCAGCCTGACCTCGGCGATCACCCCGACGCAGATTATCGCCAGCCGCAGCACCGGCGGGGGGAGCCGCCGGCCGACCCGCGCCCCGATTTGGCCGCCGGCGATCGAGCCAACCGCGATAAGCAGCGCCACTCCCCAGTGCACCGGCGCCACGAGCATGAACAGGATCGCGGCCACGCCGTTCACCAGGACGGCCAGCACGTTCTTGAGACCGTTGAGGCGCTGGAGGTCGTCGGGGAGGAAGATCGTGAGGAGCGCGATCATGATGATTCCCTGGCCGGCCCCAAAGTAGCCGCCGTAGATTGCAGTGCCGAAAAGGGTGACGGCCAGGGGCCAGGATCTGTCAGCCTCGGCATGGCGGTGCTGGGCGAGCGCTTTCGACAGACGAGGACCCGCCGCCACTAGGACCAACGCCACGAAGATCAGGATCGGGACGATTGCCTCGAAGGCGCCTGGAAACGCCAGTAGCAGCACGCCTCCGGTCAGGCCCCCGGCGCCCGACACGAACCCCAGGCGGATCGCCCTCGACCGCTGGCCGACGAGTTCGCGGCGGTAGCCGATCGCTCCGCTGATCGAGCCCGGGACGAGTCCGACGGTGTTGGAGACGTTGGCGTCCAGCGGCGCATAACCGAAGGCCAGCAGCAGCGGAAACGTGATCAGCGACCCCGACCCCACGATCGTGTTGATCGTCCCCGCCGCGAGCCCCGCGCACAGGATCGCGCCCGCCTCGAGCGGCGTCATCGGGCGTCTCGATCTCTCGCCCGGCGGGTGGCTTCTCGCGCAAGCAAGATTCGGTCGTGGCTCATCGGCCGATCGTATCCGACCCATCGATCAGGGACATCCGTGAATGGCCAAACGGCAGTCGCGCGGAGCCCTAGGCTGTCATTGAGCTTCCATAGGGGGAGTGGCGAATCCACGGGCGGAGGTTTCGCATGCGCGCCAAGACAGGTACGAAGCTGATCGTCGGCCTGCTCCTGGCCGCTGTATTGGCCGGCGGTTGCGACGTCACGACCAAGACGCCGACCCCTGCGCCGACCGCCTCGCCGTCACCGCCGGCAACTGCCACGACCACCGCGAGCGTCAAGCCGACGCCCACGGCCAGCGCTGGCTCGTCGCCCGAGGCGACCGACGCTGAGGACGAATCTCCTGCAACAGACGCCCCGGGCGCGTCGTTCACCGCCGGGCCGAGCGGAGCCGCCGTCGCGACATCTTCGGTGGCTCAGGTCGTCAGGCTTCCGGGCGAGCCCGACCCGGCTCTTACCCCGGGTGCGCTCAACCCCAGCGTCACCCAGGCGAACATTCACTCCACCGTTTGCGTGTCCGGCTGGACCGCGACGATCCGACCACCTAGCTCTTACACGAACAAGCTCAAGCCTCAGCAGATCGTCCAGTACGGCTACACGGACACGTCCTCGAGCTCATACGAGGAGGACCATCTGATCTCGCTCCAGCTGGGGGGCGCACCGACAGATCCGCGCAATCTGTGGCCCGAGCCGTACTCGATCAGCCTCCAGAGTGGTCAGCCCGCCGGCGCGCGCATCAAGGACGTCTTCGAGACGGCGCTCAAGAAGAAGGTCTGCGCGGGCACCATGACGCTCGTCGAGGCTCAGCGCGAGATCGGAATGCACTGGGTCCACGCCTACTACGGCATCGCATAGCCTATCTGGCTACTTTCAATGTGTCGTTGGTCCCGGTATACACAGCTGAGGCCCGTATCTATCGTCGAGCGGGCCGCGCTAGACCGTCATCAGCCGGGGGGATAGGGAGAGCAAGCATGGGCATCCAAAAGGCCGTGTACCGAGTTGGGTTCGCCATGGCCATCCTCGCGGTTGCAGCGGCCTGCTCCTCTGGCGGGGCTTCCCCGATCGTGCAGCACTCACCGAGCGCTTCGCCCACGGCCTCGCCGAGCGCTTCGGCCAAGGTGACGGTCAAGCCGACCGATACGCCGTGGCCGACCGCCAAGGCAACTGCGGTTCCGACCGCATCTCCGACCGAGGCCCCCACCGACAATGGGGCGGCGACTCCTGCCCCTGCCCCGGCCGGCTGGAAGACGTACACCGACACCGCGATCGGCATAACTTTCGCTTACCCGTCGGACTGGGCGCAGACGACATCGTCGGGATACCCGGCCGTAGGGTCATCCGCCAACAAAAGCCTGGTGCTGTGGATGACCCAGGCGGCCGGCGGAATGACCCTCGAGGCGTACAAGCCGATTGACCTGGCCAGCATGGACGTAGCGCCCGACAACCAGGGCGAAGTCAGCATCGGCGGTGTCCTGGGTTGGGGCGCGGATTGGCATGTCACCAAGAGCGGCACGGCGCTCTACGTCGTCGACTGCTTCACAGTTCGCAACGACAAGACCTACGATTTCATGTGGATGAGCGCGCCGGGCAACGAGACCGCCGACATCGATCTTTTCAAGCAGATCGAGTCGACACTCGTCTTCACGAAGTAAGCAGTCACGCCGGGGCCGGCGACCCCGAGCCACCACCCGGAACAGGCACGACCCCTCCAAGCCGGAGGGGTCGTTTCGCTCTTTCGTGCGCCCGATACGTCGATTGGGCAGTGGCGAGCGATGTCGTCGAGGCACTAGACTCTCGCGTATGACCGCTCGCCTCGGTGAGCCGGTCCCGTAGGCCTCCGTCGCCCTCCCCCTCGGGTGACGGAGGCCTTTTCGTCTGTCTCGGGGCCCAGTGGCCGCTGCCGCAGGCAAACATCCCTGGCGCCCGCGGCTCAGGTACACGGGCCAGAAGCCAGCCGCCGAGTCGCGTTGCTGACCTCGCGACCGCCGGGTAGCTGGCGGAGCCACGCTCAAATGTTGGGGTGGCCTACGGGGGTCGAACCCGTAACCTGCGGATCCACAGTCCGACCCAGGACGTCCGCGGCCTTCCGCAATCGTCCGCCAAGTCCACCAATCCATGAGGAAATCAGGCTCCGAACCGGGCCGATCGTCCGCTTGCATCCGGGTCTATCGGGACCCGTCCGCCCCGCGATAAGCTGTCAAATCTGCTGTCAAACCGGACCGTCCGGCCGGGGCCAGAGGGCACCGTCGTGCGACGGTATCGGCCAGTACACCTGATCGGCTACGGCGAGGATCTAGGGACCGGTCGCTTTGACGAGTTGGACTATTACCAGGGGGCCCCCGGGCACTGAGGGAGTAACCATCACCTTGGCGTGGCCGAAGGTCCGGGACTCTGAGGGAGCCTTGGTCGCGATCAATGCGTGTGCAAAGGCGATGGCATCATGGCCGGCTGTCGTTTCCAGCATCGCGTCGAGCACTTCGTAGTCAGGCATGGCGTTCTGCCAGGTAGCCTGCTCCACTCCCGGATCGCCGATGATCTCCACGATCCCACTGGAGCTACTCAATCCGGAGTTGATCCTGCCGAAAAGCCGCGGCCGGCCGTCGTTGAGTGTGTCAGGCTTCTCCCAATTGATCCAGTCCAGATCTGGGCCAGAAAGTGCGCCGACCAGGGTGGCGTGATCACACAGCATTGCCGCCTGCTGGCTGGGCGTCGCACTGGCGCTGGCGGCCGCAGCTGGGCTCGCCGTAGCGATAGGCGCCGGGCTGCCCGAGCATCCGAACACCCCCGACGCCAAGACGAACACCCAGAGCCTGCGCATCTTCCCCACTTCGCTCTCAGGCCCAGTATGCGCGGCCCTGGCGGCTCATACACCACCGATTCATGGGGAGCAGCCCCCCGACGCAGCCGCTCGGCTCGCCGATAGCGGACCGGGATCGTCGGCGACTAGCCTCCCGAATTCCTGCCTATCGGGGTCAGCCTCGGGGGGGTCAGCGACAGCTCAGCCTCCCGTCAGGAGTACGCTTGCGCCGAACTCTGTGCGCTGTGAGGGAAGAAGAATGGCCCGGCAACTTAGCGGCTCCACGTGTTGGTTTTCCGGCTGTCGCAAGCCGGGCACGAGTCTGGGGTCGGGTGATCCGCTGTTGCCGGACGGCATGGCCGCGTGCCCGGAGCACCGAGAGGAGGTCGAATGGTTGCGCGACGCGCACAGATCGTTCGTCGAAGTGATGGGCGACGGGACGGGCACCTACAGCGTCCGCGTTCTGCGCCAGCCGCAATTGGAGCCCCGTATGTGGGCGGAATACGTCAGGAGCTGGGAGAGCGACGGGCATACCGTCGCGGCATCCACGCACCCCTTCCGTTTGTGGACGATTGGCTCGCCAGACGGTGGCGAAATCCTCTGTTCCTGCGGTTGGCGCGGCCAATTGACGGCATGGATTAAGCACGCAAGAGCACCTTCGCGTTGAAGGCCCCCGACGCAGCCGGCCTAGCTGTCACGACCGGGCCGACGAGCGGAGCGGAGGCCAGACGGAGCCCTGCATCTGTCTGCTTCGGCGTTCGTCGCGACGGCCCACCCAGCGCAGGAGGAACAGCCCGGCAAAGGGACTGCCTAGCGGCCTCCGGCTGTGAACCGGGCGCTGCGTTCCGTTTGCGGGATGAGACGCGCACCGCGCATTCGGGGGGCCGCTACTCCGCTTACCGCGAGGCTCGGACGGCAGAAAGGCTGGTCAAACGCTCAGTTGAAGAAGCAGGCAGCGAACTCGCTCGGATACTCGGACCGGTAGTCGTACGTGCCATGCAACCCGCGCTCGCAAAGAACCTGCAGCACCTTGAGTGAGCGGGCGTCCCACATCGGGAAGCCGCTGTGGACACAAACGAGCGCAACCTGTGGAGACACCGTCCCCTTGGCCACGTAATCGCACGCGACGTTCCAAACCAGGCGCTGAAGCCGCGTCGGATTGCCAGAAGCGGCTGCCGTAGCCGGAACGGACGCGACCAGGCAGATCGCTAACAGGGCGCTCGCCACCAACCGCGACAAACGAGCGAATCGGCCGCGCACCAGGACTCGCTTCACGTGACAACCTCCTTGGGAACGCATCCTACGCGGGTCGGTTTCGCCAGTGGCTCGGCGCGGTCCCGGCGGCCAGTGTGTAGACCGCGCGTCCAAGCTTCCCGTGCTTGCGCAGATTGTCCCACCGGGATCGTCAGCTAAGCACGACGGCCGACATCTATGCGCACGTCTCGCCAGAACTCCAGCAGGACGCGGCGGCGCGCATGGGCAGGCTGCTCGAAAATGTCATTGGGTCTTAGGCCACGACTCAGAATCGATCTGCTGTCAACAAAGCTGTCAAACCAACAAATGACCCCTCTCGGACGTTCCGGAAGGGGTCATTTCACTAGGGAAATGTTGGGGTGGCCTACGGGGGTCGAACCCGTAACCTGCGGATCCACAGTCCGCTGCTCTGCCGGTTGAGCTAAGGCCACCGTCGAAACCCAGCGGGCGCAGCAGTGACTGCCGGTGCCGCAGCGTTGGGCGTCG
>DASVKT010000042.1:0-3168 GCA_036385235.1 Candidatus Limnocylindrales bacterium
GGCGACGCCGAGTGGGGCTACAACAAGGTTCTGGAGCACGGCCTGTCTCCGTGGGCACTGCGGGGCAGAGCTATGGTTCGCCGCCGGCTGGGCAGAAGCATCGACGCGGACGGCGACCTGCAGCATCTGTTGAGTCTCCCGCCCGAGCACGCCATCGCTCAGGCGGCGGCGCTCTACGACGCGAATCGGTTCGAGGAGGGCTATCGCTTGCTGAGCCAGGCGCTCCCCGGTGGCGACAATCCCGAGGCGGCCCGCGCACTCATGGCCTTTACAGTGATGTTCGAATGGGCGCTCGGGCGGCCCATGGAGGCTTTGGCGCATGTTGACGAATGCCTGAGGTCGGCGCCGGATCGCCCGGACCTTCATCAGCTACGGGTCCTGATCCTGGTTGACCTGGGCCAACTCGCCGAAGCCCGCGCGGAAATACTCCATGCGCTGTCGATGAAGCCACAGCATCCGGAGTATCACGAGACTCTCGGCTATGTGGAGCGGATGGCCGGCAACCCGGCCGCCGGTTTGCAGCCGCTGCAGTTTTCTGCCGATGGGCGCCCCGGCGACCCGCGCGCCCGCGCCGAACTCATTGCCTGCCAGGTTCAGCTCGGCGTGATGGGGGAGGCTACCGCGGCGCTCGAGACTCTCCCCGGATACGTGCTGCACGATCCGTTCGTCGCCTATGCCCGGGCCGCGCTGGCCGTCAGCGGAGGCGCCGCGGATCAGGCGGTCGCGTTCCTGCAAGAGGCGAGCGGCCAGCGCCCGGAGCTGGGGCTGCGCGCCGGCCTCGACCCAGTCTTCCAAGCGCTCTTCGCCGACCCGGCTCGGCGCGCCGCCCTCGAGGTGCCGGTCGCCGGCTGCGTCGCCCTCTGATCCGTGGAGCCCTTTCGGGATCGCTCGACGCGCGGCGCGCGACCCGGGCCAGCCTGCCCCCTACAATGCCACTACCCGCGTCGATCGCCGCAGATGCCGCGCCGCGCTTCTGGAGGAGTAGGACCGAATGACCGCTCTGAGCGTCAGCTTCAGCGACGAACGCCTGGCCAACGGACTCCGCCTGATCGTCTCTGAAGACCACCTGGCGCCGGTTGCGGCCGTGTGCATCTGGTACAACGTCGGCTCCAAGCACGAGGTTCCGGGCAAGACGGGCTTTGCCCATCTCTTCGAGCACGTCATGTTCCAGGGCTCCGGGCACGTGGCCAAGGCGGAGCACATGGCGCTGGTCCAAGGCGCGGGCGGCACGATGAACGGGACCACGTGGCTGGATCGCACCAACTATTTCGAGACTATGCCGAGCCACCAGCTGGAGCTGGCGATCTGGCTCGAGGCGGACCGGATGGGGACGCTGCTCTCCGCGCTGAGCCAGGAGAATCTGGACAACCAGCGAGCCGTGGTCAAGAACGAGAAGCGGTCCTCGTACGACAACCGGCCCTACGGAGCCTGGTTCCACAAGCTCCAGGAGCATATCTTCCCGCCGGAACATCCCTACCACCATCCGACGATCGGGTCGATGGAGGACCTGGACGCGGCTTCGCTCGAAGACGTGGCCGGCTTCTTCCGGACTTACTACGCGCCGAACAACGCCGTTCTGGCGGTCGTCGGCGACGTGGACGCGGCGCAGGTGCGGGTCTGGGTGGAGAAGTACTTCAGCGAGATTCCGGCGAACGCGGCGATCCCGCCTGTCGGCGACATGAGCCTGCCGGCGATCCTCGGTGCGGAGTCGCGGGAGATTGTCGAGGACCGGGTGCCGCTGCCTCGCCACTTTTTCGGCTTCCGGGCGCCGGTAGTCGGCGATCCGGCCTTCGACGCGATGGAAGTCGTCTCGCAGATCCTTGCCGGCGGCAAGGGCAGCCGTCTCTACGCACGTCTGGTTCGCGATGAGCAGATCGCTCAGGACGTGTCGTTCTTCTCACTGGGGCTGATCGGCGGAGCGTCCATCGTAGCTGGGCAGGCCACCGTGCGGCCCGGCGTCGATCCGGCGCTGGTTGAGCGGGTCTACGAGGAGGAATTGGAGCGCCTGACCCGCGAGCCCGTTACGGATGACGAGCTTGCCCGCGCCCGTGCGTTGATCGAGACCTACGAGCTGGAGGCTCTTCAGCGCGTGGACGAGCGGGCCGATCGGCTGGCGATGTATGCCACGCTGCTGGACGATCCGGACATGATCAACCGCCAGCTGGGTCGCTACCTTTCCGTCACCGCGGCCGATATCCAAGCCGCCGCAGCCGCCATCTTGCGGCCGGACAACCGAGTCGTCCTGACCTACGTGCCCGCCCCGGAGAACGTGGCCACCACCACCGACGAGGAGACCGCGGCATGACCCTGGAAGAGATCCTGTCTGTCAGGCCTTCGCCCGGGCAGCCCCGAACCTACGAATTCCCCGCGTGCGAGCGGACCGTTCTGCCGTCCGGCTTGCAGGTGATCGCAGTCGATCTGCCCGGCCGGCCGCTAGTTGCGGCCAACCTAGTGGTTCGGCGCGGCGCGGCCGACGAGCCGGCCGATATGGCCGGCGCCACGATCCTGGCGGCACGGGCCATGACTGAGGGTACGAAGCGCTATCCCGGAGTTGAACTGATCGAGGCGGGGGAGCGGCTCGGGGCCACGCTCCACGTCGACGCCAGCTGGGATGCCTTCACCGTCTCCGTGGACGTCGCTGCGAGCCGCTTTCGCGTCGCGCTGGAATTGCTCGCGGAGCTCGCGGACAATCCAACGTTCCCGGAAGCGGACGTTGCGCGGCTTTGCGAGGAGCGCCTCAATGACTTGCTGCAGGTCAAGGCGGATCCGCGACGGCGCGTGGATCAGGCCTTCACATCCACGCTGTACACCGCCGATTCACCGTACGGCCGACCCGCGGCCGGCAACGAGGAGTCGGTGCCGAGACTCACCCCGGACGTTCTCCGAGGCGTTCATCGGGCCATCATCGACCCGCGCCGGATGGCGCTTATCGTGGGCGGTGACCTGACCGGGCTGGATGTTGCGGGGATTGCCGCGGATGTTCTGGGTTCGCTTGGGGGTGGCAGGGCGCCGGCCGCTCCTGC
The DNA here is from genome assembly GCA_036385235.1 of Candidatus Limnocylindrales bacterium. Lineage (GTDB taxonomy): Bacteria > Chloroflexota > Limnocylindria > Limnocylindrales > CSP1-4 > Fen-1039. Next base: position 3,024 of record DASVKT010000042.1, read on the forward strand.
AGCCCCGCCGGCACCCCCGCGGGCGGAAACGAACATCGATCACACGATCGTCCGCTTCTACCACCGGCCCGGTTCAGTGCAGACTGAATTGCGGATTGGGCACGTGGGCCTGCCGCGGCGCGTCGAGGACTTCTACTCGGTCCAG
>DASVKT010000043.1:0-1846 GCA_036385235.1 Candidatus Limnocylindrales bacterium
CTGTCGTCGTTCTCGCAGCGGGCATACGACGGCTACGAGGCCTTCGCGGCCGCCGAGGGCGTGCGCTACAAGAAAGCGGGCTACAACTACCAGGTTGGGCAGCCGACCCAAAGCGGTGATGCTCGCAACCGGGTCGGCCTGGGCGCGGCCCTCTGGGACGACATGACGAACTTCGCCGACACGAGCCGGGCCTACGTGGTGGTCGTGTCGTTCGCGGGCACGTCCGAGCCGTCGGTCACTCTGGTCGTGGCGCCGCTGGCGATTACCGGCGATTGGCGGGTTTGGGTGGCGCCGGCTCAGTAGACCGGTCGTCGGCCGCGCCCCCTACTTCTTGGCCGAGAGGGCCGTCTCCAGCTTCAGGATCTTGTCCAGCAGCGTGTTGATCGCCGCGTCCTGTTCCAGAAGGTGCGCCTGGATCTGCTGCGACTCGTGGAACGTGGCGTCGGCATCGTTGTAGGTCATCTCGGCGCGCTTGTCCGAGGCCTTACCCAGGATGTTCTGGCCGACCATGATGACCGACAGCATGGTCAACTGGATGAAGGTCTGGCTGATCCACTGGATAAGAGTCAGCGGGCTACCTAGCGCCGATGGCAGGGCGATGAGAGCGAGGAGCGTGAAGGCGTAGGCGCACCACATCGTCCCAACGACCGTGGTCAGGATCAGAGCCACCTTGCCGTTGAACCCCCCGTGTTCGTCGGTGGTCTTGGCCGGTCCGGTCTTCTTGCGCGCGGCGATGTGCGGATGCGGAACGTGCTGGAACGTGATTGCCATCGTGCCCTCCTGTGGAGTAGGTGTGGGCATCATGAACCCCGGCGGCGGCCGCGTGGCGGCGAATGCGTCTGCAACGCACGAGGCGCTACGGCCTCTCAATTAGTGGCGGCATCTGCGGGCCCGCGAAGCGGCCTCGGCTCAGCCGACCTTCGGCGGCACGGTCGGCACAGTCGGCACGGTCGGCACAGTCGGCACCGCCCCCGCTCCGGCTCCGGCCATGACCCCGGCCTTCGATCCGGACCCGGCCGCCTCCATATGACCGGGCTTGGTGGATCCGCGAACCAGGCTGGCCACGATGCCGACGCAGCAGATCAACGCCGCCACCATGAAGGAGTCGTGGATCGCCGAGGTCAACGCCGCCGTCTTCATGGCGGCCGTCGGGATGCCGTGACTCAACTCGGCCAGGTGCACCGGCAGCCGCGTGGCAAAGATCGCGCCGCTGATCGCGATGCCCAAAGCCTGGCCGTTGACCCGCATCTGGGCCAGCGTCCCGGACGCGGTCCCGACACGCTCGCGCGGCACGGAGCCCAGGACGGCACTGCTGTTGGGGCTCATGAATAGGCCCTGTCCCAAACCGAGCAGCATCAGCCGCCAGATGAGATCCGGCAGGGCAAAGTCGGCGGGGAGCTGAGTTAGGGCCAACAAGCCCAGAACCATGATCGCCACACCGGTGCTCGCCAGAGCGCGCTGGCCGAATCGATCGGAGGCGGCACCGCTGAAGGGCGCGACCACGGCCATCGTCAGCGGGACCGGCGTCAGCAGCATCCCCGCCTCAATCGGGGAGAAGCCGCGCCCCTGCTGGAGCAGGAACGGCAGCAGAAACGAGGTCGCGGTCAAGGCCGAGAACGTGACCACCACGCTGGCCAGCCCGGCCGAGAAGGGCCGAATCTTGAACAACGCCAGATCGATCATCGGTTGCAGGGTGCGGCGCTCAACTGCGATGAACGCGGCGCCCAGAACCACGAAGGCCGCGAATAGGCCGACCACGACCGGACTGTTCCAGCCCCAAGCCTGTCCCTCGCTCAGGGCCAGCAGCAGCGCAAACAGAGACACGCCCGAGAATGCAGCGCCCTTC
>DASVKT010000044.1:0-5040 GCA_036385235.1 Candidatus Limnocylindrales bacterium
CGGGCGCGGGGCGCGGGCGCGGGCGCGGGGCGCGGGCGCGGGGCGCGGGCGCGGATGGCGATTGCCGGAACCGCACGCCGGAGCGCGATCCCGGACGGAGCGGCACAATGGCCGGACATCCGAAGCAGAGGGGACTCATGAGCGGATCTAACTTCGGCAGGATTGGCGTTGGCAGCTGGACGAGGGCCGCCGGGATCGCCGGTCTGGCCGCCCCAGTTCTGTGGGCCATCGCTACGGCCGCAGAAGTGGCGCGCGCCAACATCGGCCACTCGATCATCTCCCGGCCGGAGCGCTTCTTCAGCGACTCGGCGTGGCATTGGCCGCTGGTCCTCCTCGTGGCAGTCATGGTCGGCGCGCAGATCGCGGCCATGTCGGCGCTCCTGGTGTCGGATTCCCGCCGACGGCTCTCGGTCGCGGTTGTGGCACTTTTCGGCGTGGCCGGTCTCGCGCGTCTCGCGCTGACGCTCCTCCTGCCGAGCGACCCGCACGGCTATTCCGTGAGCACTGCGGCTGCCGTCTGCTCCAACATCGTTCTGCTGACCCTGCCGCTGGGGCTGCTCACGACTGCCGTCCTGATGAGGCGGCGCAGCCCGGCGCTGGCCTGGCTCTCGGGCGGGGCGGGCTTGGCGATGATCTGGGTCTCGCTCTGGGCAACGGTCTGGTCCGCGCGTTCGGGCGCGAGCCAGCCTCAACTGCTCGCAATCGAGCCCGTCGAGGGACTGGCTTCGATCTGGGCGGGCATCGTCGGCGTCTGGCTGCTGGGCCGGCGGCTGCCGCTGCATCTCCCGGACCTCGGCCGAAAGTCGGGCGTCGCCGTAGCCCTCGCTGCCTGCGTCGCGATCGTCACGTCGAGCGGCTCTTTCGTCGCTGCCTATCGACCGACGATCGAAGCTCAGCTGACCGGCAAGACCCAGGTCGAAACTATCCGTGCCGACGCAGTCGATCGCACCTACCGCCTTCATCGGCCGGCCAAAGTGGCTGCCGCGCCCGGCCTGGTGATCGTCCTGCACGGCTCATTCGGTGGCGGATTCCAGATTGAGGCGGACTCGGGCTTCGATGCCGAGGCCGACCGGCTCGGCTGGATCGCGGCCTACCCGGACGGCGTCGCCGACGGCTGGGACGCATTCGGCAGCACTGACAAGTGGGGCCGCCACCCGGGCGCGGACGATGTAGCTTTCATCTCCGCCCTGATAGACCGGCTCGAGGCCAGCGATGCCGTCGACCCAAACCGCGTCTACGTCACCGGCATGTCGCGCGGCGGCATGATGAGCTATCGCCTGGGCTGCGCGTTGTCCGACCGCCTTGCGGCGATCGCGCCCGTCTCCGGCAACATGGCGACTGAGAGTGGCAGCGCCGACGTCCCTTGCACCCTAACCCGCCCCGTCTCCGTCTTCGCGATCCACGGCACCGCCGACGGCACGATCCCCATCAACGGCGGCAAGGTGGACATCACCTTCTCGCCGATGGCCGACGTGATCGCCCGCTGGCGCGCCATGGATCAGTGCGGTGCGGCTTCCACGCAATCGGCCGACGGGCCCTCGACAACGACGACGTGGGCATGCCCGGGCGGCAGCACGGTGGTGACGCGGGTCGTGAGCGGTGGCTGGCACACCTGGCCAAAGCTCTCCGGCGCGGCGGCCTCGCAGGGCGGATCGCCCGATTCGTTCGACGCCGCCCGCCTGATTGCGGACTTCTTCGTGGCTCATCCGCGAGTGACGGGCTAGAAGACCGCGGCAGGCAGAGCGGGCCCGGCCAAGCGAGACCCGGCCTGGTCGTCTCGAGATCAGCGGGCGGCGAAGCGTGCGGCGAAGCGGGCGCCGCGCCACTCACTGCATGCCCGCCGCGCCACTCACTGCATGCCCGCCGCGCCGCCACCGCGCCACTCACTGCATGCCCGCCGCGCCGCCACCGCGCCACTCACTGCATGCCCGCCGCGCCGCCGTCGCGCCAAAGAAGTTGGTAGGGGAGGGAGGATTCGAACCTCCAACCGGGGCTGTATAAGAGCCATGCTCTAACCGTTGAGCTACTCCCCCGCCGGGCGCCGCGATCGTACACCACGTGGCGGGGCGGGTGACAGGCGGGCGGCAGTACGCCCCGCCATCTAGTCAGACTCCCCTGCCACGAAAGTTGGGCCGAACAACGCCGGCACGTGGCCTATCGAAGCCAACGTGGCCGGCTCAGGGCCACCTTTTCCACGCTTGTCTGAGCGTGGATTGGGCCGTTCAGCAGGCTTCCGGGGCTTCACCACCCGCTCCGAAGCAACGATCGGATGGCTAACTTTCGCTCCAGGGGAGTTGGGCCAGAAGACGATGCCGGAGACCGGCCCTTCCTCGGGATGCGCGAAAGCGGGCGCAAAGGACCGGCCGTCGCGAGGCAGAGCCGACTTGAGCAGGGTGCGATGCTCGGCCACGCGGCGCCGATTGGTTCTGGAATCCCCGACAACCAACCAGGCGCCCACGGACTTCGCCGCCCAACCGCGCTCCCCGGCGATTCGTACCGCCAAACGTCGCTTCCGGTCCAACGTCCCAAGCAACTCGTCGACGTCCACGATGGCAGTCTTGAGCTCGATCACGACCAGGGAATCGGTGGCCTCGTGCCAGGCGAGCAGATCGTAGATGCCGCGCTCGCCGTAGACGGCGAACGAGACTTCGGCGGCCACGACCCAGCCCGGCCGACTCTTGATCCATGCAGCGACCCGCTCACCGAGCGCCGCATGCCGGGCACTGGCCACACGATCGAATTCGCCGCCCGCCGATCGCGGAACCAGCTCCAGAGTGGCCCCAAGCCTCGCGGCAACGGCACGAACCGATCGCAGAGAGGATCGATCGAAGTCCCCATGTTCCAGACGTGACACAACAGAAGCAGCGACCCCGGCCTGGGCGGCGAGATCCGCCTGGCGCAATCGGCGTTTGACTCGAGCGGCGCGAAGGGCGAGACCGAGCTGGAGATCGTTCATCGACGTCAGCATGAATGGACCCGATCATCCGCCGCTTATTTGAGGGCGGGCGATCTCGGGCGGGCTGCCGGGGACCGATATCTGGCCAAACTTGCCTGCCATGGAAGTTAGGCCGGACATAGGCGGCGAAAAGCGATAAGGAACCGCCGCGAGCGGCTCTCGGCCACCTTCGCCAGGAACGTCTGAGCGTGGATTCTTCCGACCGGCGGGCCTGCGACGCGTTACGACCCGCTCCTACGCGACGATGGGCTACCTAACTTTCACTCCAGGAAAGTTAGGCCAAAAGACGATGCCCGACTCACGAACGGGCGATAGCCGGCGGCAGGTGCGCGCGGCGCCGGGGCGAGCGACGAGCCAGAGGTGCCGGCGGCAGGTGCGCGCGGCGCCGGGGCGAGCGACGAGCCAGAGGTGCCGGCGGCGGGTGTGCGCGGCGCCGGGGCGAGCGACGAGCCAGAGGTGCCGGCGGCAGGTGCGGCACTCCCCTAATCCACTCCCCCTCTGAGCACCTCAATCCGCGGCCGGTGCGGAATGGTCTCGGGCGTGTACGCGGCGACGAGGGCGACGCCGTCGCGGAAGCGACGCAGTTCGGCGTCCGTGTTGAAGAATCCGACGCTGATGCGGATCGCGTCGAGCGGGGGGATATTGCGGGCGATGCACAGAGTCCGCTGCGACAGCTCGCGCAAGGCCGGAAGCGAGTGCCAGCCGGCGATCCGGAACGAAACCAGCCCGGCCATATTGCCGCGCGGCGTGAGTACTTCGACGCCCGGGACTTCCGCCAGCATCGCCGCCGCCTCGCCGGCAAGTCTGGCGATTCGAGCGTGGATCCAAGGAAAGCCGACGTACATGGACAGCCAGGACGCGCTCCGGGCGAGGCCCTGAACGGACGGACCGTGAAAGCCCGAACTCTCGAACCGGCGGGCGTCCGGCCAGAGTTGGCCCTCGGCAGCGAGATCCAACGATTCGAAATTCGAATAGCCGGCGTAGGTGAGCCGCGGCCGATCCATCACCGATGGAGCACAGTAGACGGCGCCCATCCCCTCCGGTCCGAGCAGCCACTTCTGGCCGGGCACCGAATAGAAGTCGACGCCAAGTTCCTCCACGGAAACCGGAATTGCCCCAACCGACTGCGCGCCGTCAACCGCGACCAGCGCCCCGCGCGAATGAGCCAGTTCGGCGATCTCGCGGATCGGCAGCCGCGCGCCGGTCGCCCAGGTGACGTGGGAGACGGAAACCAGTCTGGTGCCCGGCGTGATCGCCCGATCGAAGGCGGCGAGGATGGCCGAATTGTCGGGCTCCGAGCCGGAGTCGCCGGCAGCCCCCAGTCCGATGTCGGCGATCGCCAGCTCAACGCCCAAACGCTCGCGAACAGCCCAAAGCGGCCCCAAACCGCCGTGGTGCTCGAGATTCGTTGTGACGGCGCGATCCCCGGCCTTCCAATCGACCGCCCAGGTCGCCACGTTCATGCCGTCCGTTGCCGCGTGCGTGAGAGCCATACGCGCCGGACTCGTCCCCAGCACGGAGGCCATCGCGGCCCGCGCCTCCACCTTCCGCTCCACCGAGTCCTTGTAATAGTTGATGTCCGCCCGTCCGGTGCGGAGTTCCCACGCCTCCGCCTCGGCCATCACCCGTGCCGTCTCCCTGGGGAGTGGCCCGGCCGTGCCCGTGTTGAAGTAGATGCCCGCTGCCGTCGCAGGGAGCACTTCCCGGATCGCTGGGATCTTTTCGTCATCGGGGAGAAACGGGGTTACCACGGTTCGTATGATAGGCCCCGTTGCGCGGGATCCCGCTGAGTTGCGTTTCATAGGCTGGTTGCCTGTGGCACGGAGCGAAGACCTCGCTGCGAGGGACACATGAACGGGTACTCCGTGGGCGGATATGCAAGACCAGAGCTACTCGCGACGCCGGAATGGCTGGCGGAAAGCCTGAGCCGGCCCGGCTTCGGAGTGCTGGACGTGCGCTGGCGGCCGGACGGTTCCGGGCGGCGGCTCTATGCCTCCAGCCACATTCCCGGGGCCATGTACGTGGACTGGCAGACAGACCTCGTGGAGCACGACGAGGACAGTGAGGTCCTGCTGATGGCAGGG
>DASVKT010000045.1:0-4820 GCA_036385235.1 Candidatus Limnocylindrales bacterium
GCTGCACGCCATTGCGAATTATGCCCCTGAGTGTATCGCCAAGTAGTGCCCAATGGACTCGGGCGACTGCCCCGGCAGTCACGTTACTGTCCCATGCCTGCGCGAAACGGTCCGGGCCACCGTGTCATCACAGGCCCGATGTTGGTCTGGATACGCCACGAGCGCGGCGCCCGAGCCGGGAGCCAGAAGTGCCCGCCGCCGGGGCAATCTTTCGACAGACGACATGGGAGAGGCAACTCTCCTCGCGCGGAGCTACTGATGTGCGAAGCTGTCCGGGTTGACGTCGCTGGCTTGTCGTCGTAGCGAAATGGGGGAATCGGTAGAAGATGAACTCGACCGAGCTCGAGGCCTACCTGCACGAGCACATTCCAATCTCGCATCAGATGGGAATTCGCGTTGTTCGCGCGGATCTCACATGCGTTGAGCTCGGCGCGCCCCTGGAGCCGAACGTCAACCATCGGAGCACCGTATTCGGTGGCAGCTGTGCGTCGGTGGCGATGCTCGCGGCCTGGTCGCTGACCCTGCTGCGGATCAACGATGCTGGTCTTGACTTTCCGGTTGTCATTCAGCGCGGGGCGATGGACTACCTGGCCCCGATCGAAGGTGAGTTCAGCGCCACTGCCAAGTCGCCCGACGAAGTGATCTGGGCCCGGTTCATGAAGTCACTGGAGCGTGGACGCCCGGCGAGGATCGAGCTCAACGCGGAAGTGGGATCGGCTTCGGGGACGGTTGCCCGGATGACGGCCTCATACGTCGTGATCCCTTCTTGCGAGAGCTGAGTCTCCGGAGCGGTCGAATTGCCCGTCCGACCCGGACGGCTCGCCCTATGCGGCCAGCCCCGCCGCCAGTGTCAGAGCGCTTCGCGCGCGGTTGAGGATGTACAGGTGGTAGCCCGGCGCGCCCGAAGCCAACAGGTCGCGGATCTGGGTGAGGGCCCAGTCGACGCCCAGGGCCTCGACGATCTCCGGCTGGTCGCCGGCCGCCTCGATGCGCCGGACAAGGCGCTCCGGCAGGGCGGCGCCGCACATGGCTGCGATGCGCTTGATCTGCTTGAGCGACAGAACGGGCATGATGCCCGGGACGATGGGGACATCGATACCGGTGGCGCGGCATCGGTCCACGAAGCGGTAGTAGGCCTCGTTCTCGAAGAAGAGCTGCGTGGTGATAAACGATGCTCCCGCGTCCACTTTGCGCTTCAGGTTGACCAGGTCTGCCTCGATCGACGGAGCCTCGGGATGCTTCTCTGGATAGCCGCCTACGCCCAGGCATAGATCCGGGTGCAGTTCCTTCAGCAGGGCGACGACGTCTGAGCCATAGCGCAGGTCTTCGCTGAAGGCGCTATCCGCGGGCAGGCCGTTGGGCACGTCGCCGCGAAGGGCCATGATGTTCCGGATCCCCATCGCGTAGTGAGCGTCGGCGACGGCGGCGACCTCCGCCCGGGTGTGCTTCACGGCAGTGAGGTGCGGCATGACTGTGAAGCCGAATTCATCTCGCAGCAGGGCCGACATCTGGGCGGTGCGCTCCTGCGTGCTTCCGCCGGCGCCGTAGGTGATCGAGACGAAGTCGGGTTCAATCCGCTGAAGAGCTGCGGCCGTCTGGCGCAAGGCCTCCACGCCCGCCTCGTCTTTGGGCGGGAAGAACTCGAGTGAGCGCAGCGGGCGCCCTTCCGACAGCAAATCGGAGATGGGCCGGTCCGGCGACGTTGGGATTGCGGGCATGGACCCGATGATACGGCCCTTTGCGTGCGGCTATTGCGAGTCCCCGAGCCGGGCAAACAGGCTCGATCGGCTCTACGCAGCCGCCTCGAGCCGCAGGGTTTCAATGAGGTCGGAGACGGAGGTGGTTGCGAGACCGATGACCGTGTCGGCCGCGCCGTAGTAGACGGACACTCGATCGCCCGTGGAGTCGAGCACCCAGCCGCTGGGGAAGACCACGTTCGGAACGTCGCCGGTCCGCTCGTACTCGGTTTCCGGGCCGAGGTGCCAGTCGTTCGTTCGGGCGATAACTTGAGTTGGATCGTCGAGGTCCAAGAGCGCCAGGCCGCTCCTGTAGAGCGCGCCGGACGCGGTGTTTCGAACTCCGTGGTAGAGGACGAGCCAGCCGGCGTCGGTCTCGAGCGGGGGAGGGCCGAGGCCGACCTTGCCGGCATCCCACCAGCCACCGGCTCGGGCCGGCAGGACGAGTTCCGGCTCGGACCAGGTCCGAAGGTCCGGCGAACGCGAGAGCATGATGTTGGCCGGCCCGCCCCGATATGGGCGGTGCAGCATTACCCAGTCTCCGCCGAGCCGTCTCGGGAAGAGTGCGGCGTCCTTGTCGTCCGGAGGGAAGATCGCGCCGAGGCGCTCGTAGGTGACGAGGTCCTCGGTGAGTGCCAGCGAGACGAGTGGGCCGTTTGAGGAGTACGAAGTAAACGTGACGGCGTACTTGGCGAGTTCCGGCAGGTAGACGATGCGCGGATCCTCGATGCCCCACTCGTCCTCGGGATGGAGCGCGACATCTGCTTCGAGGGCCGGGCGCGGGTCGAAGTGCCAGTCGTGCTCGCCGTCCGCGCTTCGGGCCACCGCAAAGTGTGAATGGCCCCGGAAGCTTTCCACGCGAACCAGCAAGGCGATTTCGCCACCGATTCGAGTCGCGCCGGGATTGAAGACCGCGTGGCCAGGGTAAGGCAGATCGTCGGCGGTGATGATCGGGTTAAGCGCGCTGCGGGTGAATAGTCTGTTCATCGCGGGCCGAGTCGCGCCGGTTGGCACATAGCGTTACGGGCTTTCGTTGGGAGTTCTGCCTGGTAAGAAGGTTGGCGCTCTTGTCTGGGAAGTCGGTGCCGCGGAGGCCGGTGATAAGCCGACCGCATGGGTGTCAACCCTCGAACGCGGAGTTCGGACGAGTGGACCGCATGCCGGGCCGGGCCCGCCGCGGGCGTGACCTAGACTCGCACCAACGTGAGCAGGGCAACTCCCATCGCGATGACCGCCACGCCGGATCGCTGATACAGCGAGAGTCGCTCGCCAAAGATCACAAAGGCCGCGATGGCGGTGACAACCGCGAACTGGCTCGCCAGTACCGCAGCAATGGCGATGCTGTCCTGGGCACCCACCACGTATGCCGCGTTGCCGAAAACCTCGGCCACGCCTATTAGCAAGACCATGGGCACGGACCTTCGCGTGATTCGCAACCTCCCGCTCAGCAGCAGGGGTACGAAGACGGCCACGACGCCCACGACTCGCACGGGTAGGACGGCGGCGATCGGACTCAGGCTGGCCCCCACCTTGGCCGTGCTGTAGATCGAGACGCCAAAACAGATGGCCGCGGCTGCGCCGCAAAGTACCGCCTGCCGCTCCGAGGCGACGCGGATTTCTTTCGCTCCGGCGGCCGCTTCGCCCGCGTCCGCCACGTCCGCCGCGCCGGTAGCCGCAGCGTCCGCTGTGCCGTTCAGAAAGGCCACGACGGCGATGCCGCCGGCAATGACGCACAGCAGCGCCGCAACCGGAATTGTCATCGACTCGCCGGCGATCACGGACACGACCGCGGCAATCGCCCCTTCCGTTGAGGCCAGCGCCGCCACGACGCCAACCTTGCCCAGGCTCAGACCGCGGTAGACCAGCAAGAGGCCGATCACGCCGCCAAGTCCCGAACCGGCCATCCAGAGCACCAGGTTCGGGGTCATGGCCGGAATTGGTCCGGATGCCAGAGCGAGCGGAGTCGCCACGAGCAGGCCCACAGCCATCATCCAGGCCACCGTGGACGATGGCCCGATCAATCGTCCGGCGCGCGATGAGGTTAAGGTGGCAGTTGCCCACAGCACAGCCGCGCCGAGTCCGCCAAGAATTGCGATCACTCGCCGAGTGTGAGGCAAGCCGCCCGTCGATGGAGAACCCGAGAGGCTGGTCGCGGAGCCATCGACCTGGGATTGCTCCTGCGGCCGGCCCCAGACTGGACCCGGGCGAAGAGGCCGCTCGCGTTGGCGAAGCCGCCGATGCCGGCGCGCTACTCGTGCCCGCCGGCGCTTCGCAGGGTGTAGACCCGGCCCTGCTTGCGGTCGAGGTCCTCGAGTTCCGTGGTGGTTCTGACGTCATAGACGGCAAGCTCGACGAGCTCCTCAGCGGGGAGGTAGAGGCGGCCGGGGTCCCCGGTGATGATGTCGATGCCGCGGCCGCAGGCGCTCCGCAGCCAGGGTAGGACCCGCTCGGCTAGGCGAGAGTCGTACCAGCAATCGCCGGCCAGGATGACATCCGTGTCTGGTGGCTCGTCGTCCAGCACGTCGCGATGCTCGACGTCCACGCGGCAGCCGTTGGCGTGAGCGTTGAGTTCTATCGCGGCTGCCGCGAAAGGATCCACATCCGAGCCGATGACCTCCGTCGCTCCGGCGAGCCGCGCGGAAATGGCGCAGAGACCTGAGCCCGACGCAAAATCGAAGACTCGCCGACCCCGCACCGCTTCCGGATGCTCGCCTAGATAGCGGGAGAGCGCGAGGCCGCCGCCCCAGGCAAAGGCCCAGAACGGCAGGGCCGGGTCCGGGTCGCCGGTCTCCATCTGGACTGCATGCATCAGCGGCAGAGCCTCGGCGGCCAGATGAAGGCGGATCTCCTCCAGGCCCGGTACGGGCTGGAGCTTCGTGTGGTGGAGCACGAACGCGCGGGCTCTGGCTGGCATCTCCGTACTCTACCGGCCGCGACTGCCGGAGCCTGAATCCGCCGCCGGCGAGGCCATCTACGGCGCGATTCGCCCCCGTTTTGCGCGTTTAGTTCGATCTTGTGCGGATAGTGGCGGTCGCCGGGGTCTTCATCCGCACCTAGTCTCGCCGAGTAGTTCAGGAGAGGCCC
>DASVKT010000046.1:0-4310 GCA_036385235.1 Candidatus Limnocylindrales bacterium
TGGCTTTGCCTCGCATCTGCTTCTTCCGGTCGCCCGTCAACTTGCCGAGCCCTTCCTCAAGCTTGCCCTTGGTCTTGTTGACAGTGCCTTTGGCGCGCTCATCGGTCATTGGGTACATCTCCAGCAGTTCCTCTGAGCCTAGGCCGGATCTGGCGCGCGCCGCGAGGATGAGAACCCCTTTCCGTGATCACAAGTCGAGACAGTTGGTTTGTCGGCGCTCGGTCCGCGCATGGAGCGATCGTTGCCCGGTTGGTCCGGCCGTGGGCGTCGACCGCCGAATCCCCGGCAACTCGCCCAGGGTAGTCATCCTCGCGGGCGACTCCATGCCCGATCCACACTGGCTTGGATCGGCACCGCGTTTCAGGCGAAAGAGACGACTTGGGAGTTGCTGAGAAGACAGTCAAGAAATCGTTCACCAGCGATGAGGCTCGAGCAGTGGCGACCGAGCTCCGGATCGACTTCAGGGCGCTGAAATGCGACCTCGAGCAGTTCCGGATGGGGCTTGACGTCGAACTCGAGCATGGGCTTCGGAGTCCAAAGACCGACGTCAGCGGCGACGATCCGATCATTACCGGAAAGATCGCTCCCGCGCACCTGACGGAGTTCCCGGACTACTACACCCGGCTCGCAGTCCTCGAGCGCGAAGCCGCCGACCACTTGAAGGCGACGAAGTAGCAGGGACGGGTCGGGTAAGCGGGATCCGCGCCCGGGAACGATCACCGAAACGAGACGCGGCCTGCAGTCCATCGCCACCGGCGGCCGATCAAGCCCGAGCGCGACGGGCCTGGATCGCTACTGGTCGTACTTCTCCACCACGGCGCCCGAGCGCGGCTGCGCTTCCCTGGGGTCGAGTCCCGCGGCCCGGCGGGCTCGTCTTTGGTGGAGGAGGTCGTAACACCGGTCGAGTTCGACCTTTATGGCCGCCAGGCGGTCGGTTTCCTGGGCCGTGAGCCCATGCCCGTCGCTGGCGTGCTCATATAGCCTCTCCTCTTCCTTGGAGAGCTCGTTGGCTAGCTGGAAGATATCTGGATCATCCACGGCAGTCTCCTTCGCTTCGCCGGCATCTTCGCCTATTGCCAGCGGAGACGCGCAATATGCGAAGCCCTCGAACCCGGAGTGCAACTTGTTGGCTGCGCCGATTGCGCCGACGCAGCCACCCCGCGATTTCGGTTGAGCCTACTTGGGGAGAGTCGTCGAGGCCTCCGGTGCGCCCACGAAGTTGATGGAGGTTCGCCAATCGCCCTTGGTCTCGATCTGCAGGTGGATGTTGAGGTTCGCGATCGCCTCGAGCTCGTGCGCCCGGGCCAGCGGGCCGACGTAGACGGGCCGGAAGCCGATCGAGCTGAGCAGCTCGGAGACTTCGACGCACGCCCGATCGTCGTCGGTGGCGTACAGCGCGTCCAAGGTGACACCGTGAGTGGCCGGATCGGCCTGGACCGAAGCGAACAGCGTGTTGAAAGCCTTAACGACACGCGCACCGGGCATCCAGGAGGCGATGTTCTCGGCGCCCGACAGGCCGCCCTCAGTAGCGAGGCCGGAACCGTCCGCCTTCAGCGGGTTCGTGGCATCGATGACGATCTTGCCCTTGACTTCCGGGGCGATAGCCTCAGCTACCTCGCGTGCTGCCGAAACGTAAGGTACGGCCAGGATCACGATGTCGGCTGCGCGAGCCGCTTCAGCCGGGCTGGTGGCCGCCGAGGCTCCTGTGGCGCGCGCTGCCGAGTCCGTATCGCCGGCGTTCCGGGTCGCGTAGATGACGTGGTTGCCGACCCGGGCGAACGAAGAGCCGAGCGCCTTCCCGACGTTGCCTGCTCCGATGATTGCGATCTTCACTGAACTATCCTTTCGTGCCACGGCTCGTCCTGGCGGTCCGGGTCTGACATCTAACTTGACAAGTTGGCTGTCAGCAAATCAATATTGCCTACAGCCGAAGTCTCCCACAACCCCAGCTGGAGGTCAAGCGCCGTGACCGATGCTCCAACGCACGGAACCACGCCCAGACGTCCGCAGGTCGGCAGAGAGGTGCGGCACTGGCGCCACGTCCGCGAACGCACACTGGCCGACGTCGGCGAGCGCAGTGGCCTGAACGTGGGCTACCTGTCCCAGATCGAGAACGACAAGGCGCTGCCGTCGCTGGACGCGCTCATGGCCATCGGCGACGCCCTCGACATTCCCGTGGCCTGGCTGCTCATCGATTCCACCCATGAGCCGCGCGTGGTTCGGGCGGCCGACCGTCCGGAGTTGGCTGCGATCGGCGGCTCCGAAGCGACCGAAGTAGACGCCGGGACTTCGCCCGACCTGTCCATCATCGAAGTCGCGACGCCGCCGGGCGGGAAGACCGGCGTACATGCCCACGCCGGTCACGAGCATCATGTCGTGCTGTCCGGTCGCTGGCGCATGACCCAGGGCGAGCACGTGGTCGAGCTTGGGCCGGGCGACTACCTGGCCTGGGATCCGTCCGTGCCGCACGACGTCGAGAACGTCGGTCCGGATACCGGGCGGCTGCTCATCATTTATCCGCGTCATAGCCGCCGCGGGTGATCTGACCAGCCGCCGGGGACTCAGCCGGGCGGCGCGACCCAAACTTGGGCGGCGTGCGTGTCAGGCCAGCCCATGGTTCCACCGACCATGAGCCGGGGCGATCCCAGCACGCAGGCAAGGCCGGCCCCTAAGAAGGAGACGTCCTGCGGCTCGTGAACCCACGTCCGGCCGTCGCCCGATCTCCACACTACCGCCGAGCCGTTGCCGGCGTCCGTCCTCCAGCCGGCGGCCGCGAAACCCGAGCCATCCGCCGCGACCGCGGTCATGACCATCTCGAGCCCGCTGTTGTCCAGGCCACTCCCCGTGGATGAGACCCAGGTCGATCCGTCGGGCGAGTACCATGCCGCGGCGCCTGTTTGATCCTGGCGTTCACCGACGGCGACCGCACCACTGCCCGCCGCCACGACTGCCAGCATTCTTCCCGTGGCGAAGGCTGGACTCGAGAGAGCCTGCCAGCTCGTGCCCCCATCCGCCGACCGCCAGATCGCGGCAGTCCCGCGTCGTTCGTCGCCGGCAATACCCACGGCAAGCAGGCTCGCAGGCCCCAGTGACGCAATTCCGGTCACCTCGCTGTCGCCGCCCGGAGTCTGGACGGTCGCTCGTGTCCACTTGGCGCCGTCCGATGACCGCCAGAGCGTGGCAGCCCGTTGGGCGGTGGACGATTCCTCGTAGCCTCCCGCGACGAATCCACCGCTGGATGCGGCCACCGACGTCAGCCACTCCGTGGCTCCGTCTCCGGGAGCCGGCAGCGCGGTCAGCGTCCAGGCAAGTCCGTCTGCGCTCTGCCACGCCGCCGCAACGCCTGCACTCTCGCCGACCGCCAGGATCGCGCCGTTTCCTTCGACAAGGCTCGCGGCGATGCCGCTCCCGTCAGGCGCAGGCAGCGATGCCACCCGGTGCCAGTCGGAGGCGTCGGTCGAGGTCCAGGCCGCTGCATGTGATGGTGGCTGGTCGTGGCCGAAGGCGAGGTAGCTGCCATGAGACGCGACGATGGAGTCGATATAGGTGCCAATGATCGGGTGGCACGGCGAACAGAACACGGGCGCATCCGTAGGCGCGGCCTCGATCGCCGCAGGCTGTTCGACTCTGGCCGCGAGCCAGTTCGCGCCCGTTTTCGGGGACCCGCTTGGGGACGCGACAGAATTGGTGGTCGGACCTCCCGACGGAGGCGTGGACGCGCAGGCAGCGACGATCCCGGCCGCCGCGAACCCGGCCAGCAAGCGTAGAGGCTGTCTGTGTCGCATCCGCCGTCACCTCCGTAATGCCCGGACTCTACTGGCGCGGATGCCCGATCTCGGTCCCTCGGCCCAGGTGCGGCAAGGGCCGAGACAGGAGGCGTTCGACGCCCCTCTCTGGACGAAGAGAAACCGGCGAGCCGCGTGGCCCGCCGGTTTCGGTATTTAGTCGGCCGCCTGGTGGCGACCATGAGTTGGCTAACGGCGAGCCTTACGTCGCTGACCCTCGACGGCGAGGAGGCCGAAGCCGCCAAAGACCAGGGCGACGAGAAGGGCGAACAGCGGGGATCCGCTGCCGTTGGAGGGTCCGCTCCCGGCGCTGGTTGATGGCGGAGTGGCCGTAGGTGCCGACGTGACGCCTTCAACCACCTGGACTGGAGTGGCGGTCGGGTCCGACGTGGCGCCCTGGACCGACTGCACCGGGATCAGCGGGGCTTGCGTCGGAGACGCGGTCGCGGTTGCGGTCGCGGTTGCGGTCGCGGTTGCGGTCGCGGTTGCGGTCGCGGTTGCGGTCGCGGTCGCGGTTGGAGATGC
>DASVKT010000047.1:0-8269 GCA_036385235.1 Candidatus Limnocylindrales bacterium
GGGCCGGTGGCGGCGCGAGCAGCGCCACGGCTGCGAGCTCGGCCGGAGCATGGACGCGCCGCGTGGCTACGCCGGGCCGTGTGCCGGTCGGCGGCAGAGACGAATTGCAACTGAGCATGGACTTTGGAGCGGCAGTCGAGAGCGAGCCGGAGTCCGGCCTTACCCCGATCGCGGCGCGGACTCGTCCGGCCGGGCACTTGGCCGGGCACTTGGCCGGGGACGGCGTCGGGCCGCGGGACGGCGTGGCGGCCGGGCCCGTGGACCTGATCGCGGCCCTTCGAGCCGCCGTGGCGGATCCTTCGCTGCTGGAACGGTTCGAAGCCACGGACTCAGACGCCGCGGACGCAACTGCCTGGTTGGCCGGCCGCACAGAGATCGGTGCCGCGCTGCTGATGGACGACCCGCGTCCGATGCGGGGCATGCCCGTGGCTCTGGCCCTCGCGGGCCCGGACGGCCGCGTCCTTGTCGCCGAGAGCCACGAGGCCGTGGGCATGCTCGGGTATCTGCTGCTGCAGTCCGGCGCGGCGGTGGTGGGGCACGAGACCAAGCCGCTGGTGGTGGCCAATATTGCCGGGGGAGCGCCGGGGCCACTCCCCGTGGCCTTCGACACTCAGATTGCCGCGTATCTGCTGAACGCCTCGCTGCGCAGTCAGACGATCGCGGATGTGGCGCAGGAGCGCTTGGACGTGACGCTGCCGCCCGCCGGAGACGTGCCGGCGTCGGTCCGCATCGGCCTGGATGCCCTCGCCGCGCTCGCCGCGCGCGAGCCGCTCGAGAAGGCGCTCGTCGAGTCGAGCCTCGATCGTCTCTTCCGTGAGATCGAGATGCCCCTGATCCCGATTCTCGCCGAGATGGAGGCCGCGGGCGTCGCCATCGATCGGGAGGCGCTGGCTACCCTCGATGTCGAATTCGGGCGTGAGATCGACCGTCTGCAAGCCGAGGTCTACGCCGACGTCGGCCACGAGTTCAACCTCGGCTCGCCCAAGCAGCTGGAACAGATCCTCTTCTACGAACTCAACCTGCCAAAGGGCAAGAAGACCAAGACCGGCTACTCGACCGACGCGTCGGTGCTGGAGGACCTCAAGCCTGCGCACCCGATGGTCGGCAAGTTGCTCGATTGGCGGCTCTACTCGAAGCTCCGCTCTACGTACATCGAGGCCTTGCCGCTGCTCGTCGCCGAGCGTGACGGTCGGCTGCACACCACATTCCACCAGGCCGTGGCCGCGACCGGCCGCCTCAGCTCTTCGGACCCGAACCTGCAGAACATCCCGATCCGGTCCGAGCTGGGCCGGCGGATCCGGCGCGCCTTCGTGGCCGGCTCACCGGACGTGACGCTCATCGCCGCCGACTACTCGCAGATCGAGTTGCGCATCATCGCCCACGTCTCCGGCGACGAGCACCTCCGCGAAGCCTTTGCCCGCGGCGCCGACATCCACCGCGAAACCGCCGCCCGAGTGCTCCACAAGGACGGCGCGGACGTCACTCACGACGAGCGCTCGATGGCCAAGATGGTCAACTTCGGTCTGGCCTACGGCATGAGCGACTTCGGGCTTTCGTCGCGGGCCGGGATCAGCCGCGCCGAAGCGAAGGCGTTCATCGACAACTACTTCGCCACCTACAGCGGCATCAGCTACTACATGATCCAGATCAAGGAAGTGGCGCGGCAGCAGGGCTACGTTTCAACGTTGTTGGGCCGGCGCCGCTCAATCCCGGAGCTGCGGGTTCCGGCGCTGCGGGCAGCCGGCGAGCGGATGGCCATCAACATGCCGATTCAGGGCACGGCCGCGGACATCGTCAAGATCGCGATGATCCGATTGCCGGAGCGGTTGCGGGCGGCCGGCCTGAAGGCCCGGATGCTTCTCCAGGTCCACGACGAACTCGTGCTGGAGGTTCCGCGCGACGAGGTAGACGCAGTGGCGCCCATCCTGCGCGAAACCATGGAGAACGCGCTGAAGCTGGACGTCCCGCTGACGGTCGACATCAAGGTCGGCGATGACTGGGAGTCGATGAAGCCGCTCACGCGCGAGGACGCCGTTCTGGCTGAGATCAACGAAATCCCGGTGGAGTTGGGTGCGGGCTGAGGGCGCGGGTAAGGGCGCGGGCGGATCTGGGAGCGGCGCGCTGCCGAGCGGCCGATCAGGCTCCAGCGATGTCGACCTGCCAGCGGTCGTAGTGACCGCCGAGCGGACGGGCCGCGGCCTCGAACTCGGTCCGGAGCGCCTCCATGGTCTCCGAGGTGACCACGAGCGACTCACGCACGACTACGAGCCAGTAGCCCTGCTGGGCAGACGTGTCGATCTCAACCTGCCGCTCCGGGCTTTTCACGAGGCGGGCCACTTTCTGGGCGGCTTCCAGGCCGGGCACATAGATGAAGTGGCGCGTCTGGTGCGGGGCGGTGGGGTCCGCGCCGGCATGGCCGAGCTGATCCAGCGCCTGCGACACAGGGTCGATCACGGGCGCTTCGGCTCGCTCGCCTGTGACGTGTTTCAGAAGACCCACGATGCCTCCGCGAATACTGTCCGGCGACGGCCACGGGCGGCAGCATCACCTGTGTCGATGGTAGACCTCACGTCGGCAGTGTGTATTTGCCCGGAATGTGGGGGTACCGTCTGCGCAAATCGAGGTATGACCGCGCGCGACTCCCGACACCGCAGGCGCCGTCCCGTTACCCTCTAGCAATGCCCGAACTGCCCGAAGTCGAGACGATAGCGCGCGATCTGCGCGGCCTGGTGACGGGCTCGCGGATTCTTGACGCTCGTTCCGACTGGCCGGCGACGTTGCGCAGCCATCCGGCGGATGCCTTCCGCGATGCGATCGTCGGCCGAGAGATCGAGGGAGTGGGGCGGCGGGGCAAGCAACTGTTGATTTGGCTTGGCGCCGGCGAGGGGGCCGGGGCGGACCCATTCGTTGCCACGGTTCATCTCAAGATGACCGGCCAGCTGTTCGTGGTCGCTACGGAGACCCCTCAGGACAAGCACGTGCACCTGACACTGGTTCTGGCCGACGGCCGGGAGCTTCGCTTCAGGGATATTCGCAAGTTCGGGCGGGTTGGGTTGTACCGCCGGAACCCTGTGACGGGGTTGCCGTTCGATGGCGAAGCCGAGGGCGTGCTGGCGACCGGCGTCGAGCCGCTCTCCGATGAATTCACGGCTGCGCTCTTTGTCCAGATGCTGTCGCGGCGCCGCGGCCGGCTCAAGACTCTGCTGTTAAACCAGGACTTCCTGGCCGGCGTGGGCAACATCTACGCCGATGAATCTCTCTGGCGGGCGCGGCTGCACCCGTTGCAGGACGCTCACACCGTCAAGCCGGCCGCGGCCCGGCGCCTCCACGAAGCCCTCCGCGATGTCCTCGCGGAAGCAGTGGAACGGCGCGGCAGTTCGGTCGACGACTACACGGCGCCCGAGGGCGACGGTTCGATGCAGGAACATCTGGCCGTCTATCAGCGCGTCGGCGAGCCCTGCCTGCGCTGCGGCCGCCCGATTAATCGAATCGTTGTGGGTGGTCGGGCGACGCATTTCTGCGCGAAGTGCCAGTGTTTGCCGGTCGGGCAGCGGGCTGGCACGGTGGCCGACGAAGGCCACGCGGCCGAACCGGCCGCCGCCGCGCGCCGCGGTCCCCGTTGGACCGAGTTGGATGGTGAAAATGCCCTGGGCCGAACCGCCGACGAGGAACGCGTCGCTGCCGATCGGGCCGCCCAGCGCGCGTTCCGCGTCGCCGCAACTCGAAAGGCTGCCGCGAGCCGCCGAGCCGCCGCCAGGTCCGGAGGGCCGGCCTGATGTCCATCATCCGATTCGACAGCGTCGTCCGGGAAGTCGGCGACTTCGTTATCCTGGATCACGTCGATGCCGCGATCGCGGCCGGGGATCGGATCGGCCTGGTCGGTCCGAACGGCGCGGGCAAGACCACGCTGCTCAAACTCGTCGCCGGCATCGACGAACCGGATCAGGGCCACGTCCACCGCAAGCGCGCTCTCACGATTTCCATGTTGTCGCAGGAAGCGCATGTGGACCGGGCCTTCATCGATGCCGCCAGCCTGCGGTTGGCCGTTCGGTCCGGCGCGACTCGCCTCGAGGAGCTGGAGCGGACTCTTCGCCGCCTGGAGCATGACGGCCTCGTCACAGAACCTGAGTACGAAAGACTTCAGCACGAGTTCGAGGTCAAAGACGGCTACTCGCTTGATCAGCGAGTAGAGGCCGCCCTTTCCGGCCTGGGTTTCGAGCGCGCCGATTGGGACCGACCGCCGACGAACCTCTCCGGCGGCGAGCAGACGCGGGCGGCTTTGGCCCGGCTGCTTCTCTCGGATCCGGAGCTGCTGCTGCTCGATGAGCCAACCAACCATCTGGACCTCGGGGCCATGGAGTGGCTCGAGGATCACCTCAACAGGCGCCACGGCAGCTTGCTCGTGGCCGCCCACGACCGGGCCTTTCTGGACGCTACCGTTACCCGCGTTTGGGAGTTGCGCGACCGCAAGCTGACGCCGTTCCGCGGCACTTACGCCTCCTATGCCCGCCAGCGCGAGGAGCGGGATCTGCGGGCCATCGAGGCGGCAGAGGACCGGGCCGGCGAGATCGCGCGCGAGAAGGAGCTGATCCAGCTCTACCGCCACCAGCGCAAGCACGCCAAGATGCACGAGCACGAGGCCCGGCTGGAGGCGCTCTCGCCGCTTGAGAAGCGCAAGAACGAAGCGCGCCTGCGGCTGCCGACGGAAGCCCTTGCCGGTGGTGCCCCCGCGCGTTCCTATGAATCGGTTGTGCGGGCCGAAGGGTTGATCGTCGGATACAGGAAAGGCGGGGCGGGCAGGGGCGTGGCCGCCGGTTCCGCCAGCAGCGCCGACGTCCCGATCGCGACGGTTCCCTGGCTGGAGCTGCGGCGTGGTGATCGCGTCGGAATCGTGGGGCCGAACGGGGCCGGCAAGACCACTCTCTTGCGGACGGTCGCGGGCGACCTGCGGCCGCTCGGCGGCACAATGGACATCGGCAAGAACGTCCAGCTGACGTACCTGGCCCAGCTGCGCGACGCGCCGATCCCCGGGGCCACCGTGTTGGACGCGCTGCTTGCGGAGATGCCACTCAGCCAGGCCGCGGCCCGAACTCACCTGGCCCGGTTCCTGTTCCGCGGTGATGAGGTATTGAAGGAAGTCACGGCACTCTCTGGCGGGGAGCGTTCCCGGCTTGAGCTGGCGATGCTCTTCCTGTTGCCGGCCAACCTGCTGCTGCTCGACGAGCCCACGAACCATCTGGACATCCCCGCCCGAGAGGCGCTGGAGGCCTTCATGGCGGGCACGGACGCGACGTTCCTGATCGTGAGCCACGACCGGCGTCTCCTGGAGAAGGTCTGCAATTCGCTCTGGGTCGTCGATGACGGCCTGGCCGTTCCTTTCGATGGCGGATATCGCGCCTGGCGGTCGGCCGTTGCCGACGGTTGGACGGCGAAGGCTGCCGCCGAAAAGGAAGCGGTCAGAATGCATGGCGGTCGGGCGCAGGAGCCCGGCGGGCGTCGGCCGGCCGGCGCGGTCGGAAATCTGGGTGCAAAGGGTTCGTCCGGCGGAGGCCGCTCCGTCCCTGCGTCACCGGGGAGTGGCAAGCCCGCAATCGACTCGGCGCCCTCGCCGTCGCCCTCGCCCTCGCCCAAGCCTTCGGCCCCGAAGCTCTCCAAGGATGCCTACCGTCGCCGCAAGATCCAGCTCGATGAGGAACTTGCTCGCCTCTCCGAGCGCAAGGGGCTGCTAGAGTCCGCTCTCCGGGACCCGAGCGTTCACGGCAATTTCGTCGAGCTGCGCCGGGTCAGCGGCGACCTCGCGACCGTGAACGAGGCCCTCGTCGCCGCCGAGGAGGCCTGGTTGGAGATGGAGGAATCGGCCCCGTGACGATGCCGGGCCCCTCGCAGAAGCGTGCCCCGCTCATCGGCCTGATCGGCCCGATTGGGAGCGGCAAGTCCACCGTGGCCCGGTTCCTGGCCGACCGTGGCGCCGCGGTAATCGACGCCGACCGCCTCACCCTCGAGTTGATGGCCCCGGGCACGCCGCTCACAGAAGCGATCCTGGCCCATTTCGGGCCCGCCTGTCGACGTTCGGATGGCTCTCTGGATCGGCGGGCTCTCGGCCGGCTCGTCTTTTCGGACGCGGCCAAGCTCGCGGAGTTGGAGGCGCTGGTCCACCCGATCTTCAGTGAGCGCCTTCTCCGAGTGATTGTTGAGGCCGGAGCTGCCGAGCCGGCCGCCGTAGTCCTGGAGGCGATCAAGCTCGTGGAGGCCGGCCACGCCGAGGCCTGCGATGAGGTCTGGCTCGTCATCTGCGAGCCGGAAGCTCAGCTCTCCCGACTCATCAAGCGGGGCGATAATGCCGCCGACGCACAGCAGCGGATCGCCGCCCAGGAGGAGTCGCTGGCATCATGGCGGGCCGCCGCCACTCGGACCATTCACACCGACGGTTCGCCGGCCGAGGTCGAGTCGGTCGTATCGGCCGCTTTCGCGGAGTTGCTCGCCCGGGCCGCCGGGCCTGCCGACGTGCCCGCCGCCGCGCCCGCCGAGGGCGAACTCGTCACCTGAAACGGCCCGAGTGGGTGATGTTCACACATCCTTGATGGGGGCTCCCGTCTGATCATGTCCCAGCCGTTTCGAGCCGCCAAAGGCGCATTCCTGAGTCGAGAGCCCCTGGGGCCGGCAGCCGCCATTGCCGTCGCGGCGGTCCTGGTTGTGGCGCTCGTTGTGGAAGCGGGTTCGGGTGGCGCCTCGGCCCCGACGCCGACACAGAGCAGCCGGCCGGTCGCTCCGGCCACTGTTCCGGCTTCGATTGGTCCGCTGGTGGTTCGCGGCACGCTGGATCCGGACCCGGATCTCCATCAGCCGGCCAGCCCAACGCTCCAGCCCGTCAACGTCTTCCTTCGGCCGGACCAGTGGAACGATCCTCATCGCCCGTCGCCGGTCCAGTCGAATGCATGGCTCGCGGAGAAGGCCTCAGGTCGGGTGGCGCTTGTCAGCGGTCAATTCGAAATCCTGCCGACCAAGTGGGATCCATTCGTCAACCCCGCCACGAGCCAGCGCGTTCCCGACAAGGCTTTGCTCGATACGTCCTGGACGCGCTGGATCATCGAGGTTCCGGGCTCCGGCGTGGATGAGAACGGCAACTACTTCTCCAACAAGAGCTACTGGGAGTTCTGCGGGAACGGGGCCATGACCGTGGCGCTCTGGTATTGGCAGCAACTCACGGGCAATCCGAACGTGAGCGGCACGGAGGGCTACTTCCTCGATCCTTACGCCGCAGAGGGCGTGGGCTGGCCCAATCCCGGTCCTGAGATTGCTATCAAGAACGGCAACCGAATGGGCACGTACTGGTCCGGGTCGGATACCGTCAGCGGCTTCGAGGCCCACGGTCGCGGCTTTGAGTTCTATCTCGCGATGGCCGCGCAGCCTGCGGGCTGGACCGCCACGGGCTACTCACTCTGGGCGCTGGACGGCAAGCCGCTCTATCCGTCGTTCGGGACTCCGCCGGCCAACACAATTGCCGGGTTGAACTGGGAGATCTCGGGCCACAACGCCGATGTGGATTGGCCGGAGTCCTACTACGCCAAGGTGGACAAGACCGACCCGACTCTGGCGCGGGATCTCACCGCCGCGGTGACGTTGAACGTGGGCCGCGACGGCGTGCCGGTGATCGCGATGACGGACACTTTCGACCTGCCGAACTGGCAAGCTGGCGCCACGTCGCCCCACACTCGCCACTCGATCGCGATCGTCGGCTACGACAACTCGGCCAACCCGCCCACCTTCACCTACACCGAGACGTGCGGGCGGGCTTGCAACCGGCGCGGCGGCAACCAGAACGGCGATATCCACGTGATCCCGCAGGCCGATATGGTCAAGGCGATCCAGAACACGGCCGGCCTCGGTTTTGCGTGGTGACACTCGTCGGGCCGCCGTCGGGCCGCCAGCGGCCCGCCGGCTGCCGGCTCTCGCTGGGTGTTGTCGTCGGCCCGCCGGCTTCGCGCACAATCGCTTCGCGACTGACGCGCTGCGCCAGCGGCCTGCCGGCTGCCGGCTCTCGCGTGCGGCGGCTACGAACCTCTAGCGGCCCGATTCCCCAATCAGTCGATGGTTCGTCAAGCACCAACGAGCCGATCCGTGGCCTCTGGTTTCTTGCAGATACGCCTACCAGGCGTGTTGTACGCGATGGTGGCATCGGTTGACGCATTGTCCGCCCACGTCCGGCCGCGATCCACGCTCAGAACGGGGCAGTTACGCGCCTATTGAACACGCCGATCGCGGTCACTGA
>DASVKT010000048.1:0-1710 GCA_036385235.1 Candidatus Limnocylindrales bacterium
CGGAGGAGCCGCATTTCGTCCGCGTCCTTGACCTGGCGCAGGTCGCGCAGGACGGTGCTTGCCGGCCCGAATCGGCTGTTCGGAAGAGCGGCTTGCAGGCCGAGGACGTGCATCGCCCAGAGCCGGTCGGAGAGGCCGATCGGTTGGGCGCCGTGGGAACCGGTCGAGTCGGCATCCGCGAGCAGTCGGGCAGTGAGGGCGAAGGCGTCGTCGGTTTCTTCGAAGGGCACGATCCGGGCGTGCCCCGAGGCCGCCAGCGGGGTCGCTTCGGCCTTGGCGGCCTCAAGGTGGGGCACAACGAAGGAGACCGGGCCTTGCGCCGGAACGACGAGGAGAATGAGTCGCTCCATCGGCTCGCCGACGAAGCCCGTGAGATACCGAAGATCCGGCCCGACGCCAATCAGCAGCGCCCCGAACTTGCGCTCGGCGATGGCGTCCTGGCATGCGGACATCCGGGCGGAGAATCTGGTGGCTGGGATCTCTCGGGCGGCTTTGCTCATTGACGGAGAGTAGCGCGGTGAGGCGGGGAGTGCCGGTTCGACGCCCCGTGGCGTCGCCCCCTGCGGCGCAGGCCGCCGCTACTTCCCCGCGAGTGCTTCAACGAGTGGCGCCATCGATTCCATCGAGCGGCCCGGGAAGGCGTAGTAGCTGATGCCGAGCTTGTCGCGACGCCGCATGAGCTCGTCCCGCACGCTTCTCAGGGTTCCGTACAGAACGTACGGGCTGCCGTACAACGTGGTTGCGGCCTTGGCCGCGGCCGCGGTTGCGGTCCCCAGTAGAGAGTTTCCGCTGCCGACCAGCCCTGCAGAGCTCACCCATAGGTTCAGCTCGAGCCGTTCGAACCGGTCGCCGGCCGCCTCTCGGATCAGCGCCACCTTCGCTTCGGTCGCCTTCTCCGTCGCCTGGCTGAAGATAGGCCAGCCTCGGGCGTTGAAGCCCGGCGTCAGGCCCACGATGTCCGCCTCGCGCGCGGCCAGCTTCAACATGCGCGGCCCGCCGGCACCGATCGCCAGCGGCGGACGTGGCTTCTGAACTGTCTCCACCCCCACTGACGCGCGGTCCAGTTGGTAGTACTCGCCCTGGTGAGTGACAGTCTCGCCGGCCATGAGTCGCTTGATGAGCGGGATTGCCTCCTGCAGGCGGTCTATCCGCTTGGGCGGCAGGTCGTAGGGGATGCCCATCTCACGATAGTCGCCCGACATCCAGCCCGCGCCCAGACCCACCTCGCACCGCCCGTCGGAGAGGAGATCCAGCGTGGCCAGTTCTCGGGCCAGGATGAGTGGATGGCGGTAGTCGTTGGCGAAAACGAATGCGCCGACTCGCAGCTTGGTTGTGGCCGCCGCAGCCATGGCCAGGGCCGTAAATGGGGAGAGCTGTTTGTTGAGGTGGTCCGGAACAACGAGCACGTCGTAGCCGAGTTCTTCTGCCCGGCGCGCAAGGGCTGCCCATTGCCGCCCGCTCTGCGGCGAGCCCTGTTGAATGGCGAAGCGGAAGGGGTGCATGAGGGGAGGTTACTCCGTGGACGTGATCTCCGGATCGGCGAGTGGCCTCGGTCGCGGCGAAGAGTCGCGGGCGGCGAAGGGAGTGGCCGGGCGTGGCCGGGCGTTGGCGAGGGGCGTTGGCGAGGGGAGTGGCCGGGCGTGGCCGGGCGTTGGCGAGGGGCGTTGGCGAGGGGCGTGGCCGGGCGTGGCCGGGCGTTGGCGAGGGGAG
>DASVKT010000049.1:0-2285 GCA_036385235.1 Candidatus Limnocylindrales bacterium
TGGCGGCACCGACCGCATTCCCGCTCTACGACCTGAAGGCGGCGCCTCGATGAGCGAGCGGCGAGTGGCGGTCGACGCGGGGCCAGCCGCGGTCTCGGCCCCGGCCCCGGCCCCGGCCGACCCGGCGAACATGGTTTGCCCGGCCCCGATCCCGGAGCTTGCCCGGGTGCTCCTGGGCCACGGGTCCGGCGGCCAGCTTTCGGCGGCGCTGATGCGCGACGTGATTGGGCCGGCTCTGGCGGGGGCCGGTGCCAATGGTTTGGCTGTGGCGCCGGCCGGACCCCTAAACGACGCTGCCGTGGTCGACGTCGCGGGTAACCGGCTGGCCTTCACCACGGACTCGTTCGTCGTCAGCCCGCTCCAGTTCCCGGGCGGCGACATCGGGGAATTGGCCGTCTACGGTACGGTCAACGACCTGGCCATGATGGGCGCCCAGCCGCTCGCGCTGTCGCTGGCCTATGTAATCGAGGAAGGGCTTCCGGTGGAGGAGCTTCGTTCCATCACCGAGTCGGTAGCGCGGGCCGCCGCGAGGGCCGGCGTCAGGGTCGTCACGGGCGACACCAAGGTTGTGGGCCGGGGAGCGGCTGATGGGCTGTTCGTCAACACAGCCGGGATCGGGCTGGTGGCTGATGGCGTCGCCGTCGGGGCTGATCGGGCGTCCGTCGGCGATGTCGTCATTCTGTCCGGCCCGATCGGCCTGCATGGCATCGCGATCATGAGCGTCCGCGAAGGCCTCGACTTTGAGGTTGAGATTGCCTCGGACACGCAACCGCTCAACGGGCTGGTTGCCGCGATCGTGGCCGCTTGCCCTGACGTGCGAGTGCTTCGCGACCCCACCCGCGGTGGTCTGGCCTCCGCCCTCAACGAGATCGCGGCCGCCTCGGGCGTGGGCATCGAGTTGCGCGAGCAGACGATCCCGATCCCAGGCCCGGTTCGCGCCGCTTGCGAAATGCTCGGTCTTGATCCGCTCCATGTCGCCAACGAGGGCAAGCTCGTGGCCATCGTGCCGGCTGCATCGGCCGCGGCAGTTGTCGCCGTCATGCGCGCCGTCCCTGAGGGTGCAGAGTCTGTGATGATCGGAACCGTGGTCGCGGACCATCCCGCCATGGTCACGATGCGCACCATCGTCGGCTCTCAGCGGATCGTTGATATGCTGGTGGGGGAGCAGTTGCCGCGGATCTGTTGAGAGGCCTCGGGAAGTCGGTCGCCAAACGCGTGCCGCCAACGGTGTGGCTCCAGCATTTCGTCCACCTTCGCATGAATCTCACTTGAGGAGTCCGCGGGCTATGCGCATCATCAAGCTGGCATCGGTTGTCGTAGCGCTTGCCGTCGTGGCCGCCGGGTGCGGTGGCAGCAGTTCCGCAGGTGTAAGCAGCCCTGCGGCTACCGGGCAGAACGGGAGCCCGGCGCTGCCATCCGTGGTTATGCCGGCCGCGGGCGGTGGCTCGTGCCAGGTGGACATCAGCGGTGACGTGACGACTTCATGGCATGCCACGCAGGACCTGTCCAACCTGATGGTGAGCTACTGGCTGTCCGCCTCGAGCCGCGAGGCGTTGTCGCTGACAGGCGAGGCCCTGCTCCTAAACTGCAAGGGCAGCGGTGGGTCAGTCTCGTTCACGACACCCGACAAGACTCTCTCGACGGACTTCCCCGAGTCGCCCAAGGACTACGTGGTCCCGGCCGGCGGCATCCTGGGCGGGGCACAGCCGGGCCAGGTCAGCATGCTCCTGAACCTCAACGACCACAACGTCTGGAAGGTCACAGAAGCCGGTTCGTTCAAGGTCACGACTTTTGGCGGCGGCAAGTTCGCGGGAACGTTTTCGGTCAAGGTTGGAAAGTCCGGCGACGATCTCAAGACAATAATCGCGACCGCGGTAGTCTCGGGCTCGTTCGATTTCGGCTGCACCGGCGACGCCTGCAGCTAGGAGGACTCTTCGCCGCGTCGCCGACCATCCAATCGCCAAGTGCTCGCCAATATCGCCGACGGCAGGACGGGCATCAGGTCGGAGCCGCTACTCCTCTCGGGCCGACGCCGACGCCACTTCGACCAGCAGCCCGGCGACCGGCGCGATCTCATATCTCAGTTGGAAAGCGTGGGCGCCACTCCTCTCGCCCCGACCATTCAGGTAGTTTGTGCCTACCCGCTCTCCCATTGGCTTGACTCCACTTCCTGGTGTCTTGCTCCTTGGCATCATGATGCTATGATGCGCGCATGGCGAAAGTACGGACCACGCTGACGGTTGATGCGGACTTGCTGCGCGCCGTCAAGATGCGCGCGGCGCGCA
>DASVKT010000050.1:0-1636 GCA_036385235.1 Candidatus Limnocylindrales bacterium
GTTCCACATCACCATCGGCGAGCGCGACGCCTGGGGCCATGGATACGGAACCGAGGCCACCGAGTTGATGCTGGAGCACGCCTTCACGCGGTTGGCGCTGCACCGCGTCGCCCTGACAGTCTTCGAGTTCAACGTGCGTGCGCTGCGCGCGTACCGGAAGTGCGGGTTCTTCGAGGAGGGGCGAGCCCGGCAGGCCATCTTCCGCGACGGCCAGTACTGGGACGAGATACACATGAGCATCCTGCTCGACGAATGGGAGGCGAGAAACCGGGGCTAGTGAACCCGGCGGGGCGGCGCAGCCTGGAGCCGCGGAAGAGGTGCGCGTTGCCCGGCTGAGTCGGCGCTACTGGGCCGCCGCGGCCTCCAACTCCTGAGTCGCGGTCTTCACGATGCCGCCGAGAGTTGCCGAGCCGAGCCGATCGAGCAGAGCCCCCTCCGCCGAGAAGAAGACCTTGTGAACGGCGCACTCCCCATCGGAACCGCAGGCCGTGCCCCGCAGCACGCACACCTGTCGATGTGGATCGCCTTCGACCGCCTCGATTACGCGCAGCAAGGTCACGCAGTCGGACGATTCCACCAGACGGTAGCCGCCGGATCGGCCCGGATGAGGCTCGACGAGCCCCGCCCGAGAGAGGTCACCCATGATCTGCGGCAGGAAGCGTGGCGGGATGTGCATCTCTTTCGCGATCTGGCGGCTGCTCATCAGCCCCTCGCCATGGTGAGCGAGGAGGAGCATGGCTCGGATCGCGTAGTCGCTGCGCTTGGTCAGATCTAGTCGCATTGCCAGGTGAGTATCGCTCGCGCTTCGAGCCGCACCACCGTGCCGTTGGTCCCGCCATCACGTGACTGCCGTAGCGAAATGCACGGTGCTCGGTGTTATTTAGCTCCTTCGTGATCCGAAGAGTCAACGCCCGGGGCCGGACGGCCGGCTGCGTCGCCGGCCACGGACGGCGCCGAAACCGTCGAGGCGGACAGCCGGACGGCCGGCAACGCTCGCGGCAGGTGGCTGCCGGGCGGTCAGCCGATGAGGTAGCTGACCGTGACCTGGACGACGATGTCGGTTGTACCCGTCTGGATCGGCGTCGAAACCGATGCTGCCTTGGCCTGGTCGAGGGCGCCGGAGTAGTAGACGGGGTTCGTCTGGACTGCCGCCTCGGCGATCGTGGCAACGCCCTTGACCGAAACGCCGGCCGCAGAAGCAAGCGCGTCGGCTTTGGTCCGGGCGTCGTTCATGGCCAGCTGGCGGGCCTGGGCTTGGACGGCCTTGGGATCATCGAGGCGGAAAATGATACCGCTGACCGTCGTGGCCCCAGCGGCAACCGCGCCGTCCACGACGGACGCCACGGAATTGATGCTCCGCACAGTGACCTTGACCGTGTTCGCGTACTGGTAGCCGGTGAGACGAGGCGCGGAGCCACCCGAGCCGTAGTCGTAGACGGGGCTCAGGTTCAGGTTGATGGTGACGATGTCCTTGTCGGCGACCCCGCTCTTCTTGACAGCAGCGACGACGGCGGTCATCGAAGTGGCCGCTGCGGACTGCGCTTCGGCTGCGGTGGGCTTCTGGGCCATTACTCCGAGGACCACGTCGGCGACGTCCGGGGCCACGCCGATTTCACCCGTGCCCGAGACGGTGACG
>DASVKT010000051.1:0-6842 GCA_036385235.1 Candidatus Limnocylindrales bacterium
ACTGGATCATCGATCTCGGCCCCGGCGCCGGCCACGACGGCGGCCGGATCGTCTTCGAGGGCACTCCCGGCGACCTCGTCGCCGCCCGTTCCACCCTCACCGGCGAGCACCTCGTGGCCTATGTGGGCACCTGACCGAGGCCCGGTGCCGGACCGGTCGGTATGTCGTCGCCTCGGTAAGCTGACCCGCCACGGCCTGGCTCACGAAGACAGATCCGCTCCTGGTAGGCCGAAGTTCAGGGTCCCGATGGGAAGGGCGGCGGGGGGGGACTCGCCGCCCTTTCTCCTACGAAGCCGTCGCTGCCACTTCCGGCACCGGTGCGTCTTCTCGCCGCCTCTCGATGACCGGCTTCAGAAGCACGCCGCCCATGATGTAGCAGAAGGCTCCGAACAAAAGTGCCGCGCGCGGGCCGGTGCCATATCCGAGCCAGTCGTTGACGGTGTCCATCACCCCCGCCCCGCCGAGGGCCAGCGCTACCGTTCCGGCCGAGGCCGTGGCCACGTTGGAGATGCCCATATACCGCCCCGTGGACGCCTTCGGGACGATGTCGCTCATCAGAGCCCAGTCCACGGCCAGGAACGCCCCGGCCGCGATGGCGAATATCGCCGCGCCGAAGAGTGCGATCGGCAATGTCGGCGCCAACGCGCCAACGACCAATCCGCCCGACCCGAACGCGCAAGAGGCGTAGATGACCTTCTTCCGGCCGATGCGGTCGGAGAGGCGGCTGGCCGGGACAACGGCTATCACCACGCAGATACCCACGATCGCCAGCAGCACAAGCTTGGTATCGCCGGCCTGTTGCTGGTCCAGGCCGAAGACCTGGAAGAGGTAGAACGTGGCCATGATCGGGTAGAGGGCGGCGCCGGTCAGAATGAAGAAGCGCGACCCGACCAGCCACAGGAAGCTGCGCTCGCGCAGGATGTCCGTGCCCCAGGCCTCGCGAGCGATCGCGAACCAGGACTTGCCGTTGCGCGGCTTTACGCGCTGCCCTTCGTCCACATGTAGGACGACGCTCAGCATCGTCACGAACTCGATTGCGCCGATGGCCATCGTGCCCCAGAAGAACGCGTCGGGGTTGCCCTTGCTCAGCGACAGGGCGACGGCGGAAATGGCGTAGCCGATGATGTTTCCGAGCGCGGCGAACAGTCCGATCAGCCCGGATGCAAGGCCGACCTGCTTGGCCGGAACTAGATCCGGCACGTATCCCTGGAATGGGCCCTGGGCAAAGTTCGAGCTGAACTGCAGCAGGCTGACGAACGCCGCGACCATCCACAATGTGTTGGAGGTGGCCATTCCGTACAGGAAAACGACGTCCAGCGCGGCCCCGATGAAGATGTACGGCTTGCGGCGGCCCCAGCGCGTGATCGTGTAGTCGCTGATGGTGCCGACGGTCGGCTGGACGGCGATGGCGATAAAGGTGCCCAGGATTGCGATCTGGAAGGCGCCGAGCCCCTCGCTGCCCTTCGGGACCAGGCCGGTGTACTGGAGGCGGCTGTTCATGATGTCCAGGACGCCGCTCCACACGATGGAGATGCCCAGCCAGTAGAGAGAAATCCGGATCAGGTGGGCGAGGGGCATGGTCCGCATCGGGCGGCCGTCGGCGTCGTGTGTGGGCGCCTGGGATGCCCGAATCGGGACCTCGTCGACTATCGCCTCGACTCCCTTGGCCGCATCGAGCACCGGTTTGCCTCTCCGATCAACTTGGAGGCGCAAGTATCGCCGGTCTCGTGACCGCCCGCGAGCCGCAGAGAGAACCCGCCGGCAGGGCGGCCGGCGGGTTCGGATGGTCGGCGAGGCGGTCTGGCTCGCCGGCGGACCTTCTTGTCTCACGAAGGGGATCGCGGGGATCACCCGGCGCAACGACTCTCCGGGCCGGTCGGGTGACCGCCCGTGGGCCCCATTCTGTGCAGTGGAGGCCGGCGCTGTCGTCGTTCGGCTTCCGAGATGGGAAGGCGCGTGTCGCCGCCAACTCTCGCCAACTCCCGCAAGGTTGCGGCGATCACGACAGGACTATCTCAGTGGGGACCAAGACATGCGCAGAACTCTGATTGCACTCGCGTCCATGGCCATACTCGTCGCGGCCTGCGGTAGCTCGGCGGCGACAGGCGGGGCGCCGGGGAGTGGCCCGGCAGCGACCGGCGCGGCGCCGGCCAGCGGGGTGCCGGCAAGCGCCGGGGTGACCAAGGTGCCGGCCGGCGGCAATCCGGTGGCACTCGACACCTGCAAGCTCCTCACCGACGCCGAGGCCGCAACCGCTCTGGGCGAGCCCGTCGATCCGGGCGCCCCTCCCACGGAGGGCTCGAGTAGTTGCCTGTGGTCCACGACACGACTATCCACCAGCGGAGTCGAGCTCTCCGACATCGGGGTCGGGGACTTCAACCCCGACAAGAAGTCCATTCCCGGCCTGACCATCACCAAGGTCTCCGGCATCGGCGACGGCGCCTACTTCATCAGTATCGGCGCCGGCCATCAAGTGCTCGACTTCCGCAAGGGTCAGAACGGCATGTCCGTCTCGGTGCTCATGAACGGCCTGTCTGACGATCAGCTGATGGCTGCCGAAAAGGCTCTAGCTCTATTGGTTCTCGGTCGGATTTAGGCGTTCGCCTCTGTCGGCCCAAGCGCGCAGCGGCGAATTTGAGCGCCGCTGCGCCGGCAATCGAACACGCGGGTCATTCTCTTCGTCTGGACGCTCGAGCGGCGCGGGCATCCGGCCGTATGCGGATTGAGGAGACCCAGTGCACCTTCGTTCGGTCGGCAAAGCCGGCCTCTCACTCGTCGGCGTCGCAGTGCTTGCTACGAGCGCTGTCGCATGTTCCACCTCGGCCGCATCGAGCCCCGGCCAGCAGTCGACGGCGTCCGCGCCCGTCGCGATGGCTACCACCAACCCCACGCTATGGCCGAGTGTGATCGACATGCCGACGCAAATGGCAGACAAGCCCACGTACGAACAGACCCTGCCGCTATTCGCCTACAAGGGAGATCAGCCCTTCAACGTCAAGGAGCAGAACCCGGCCGACAACCAGGACGGCGCCACGGTCAAGGACATCACCTTCGTCGGGGCCGCGGGTGAGCCGATCGAGGCATATCTGGTTCTGCCTTCCGGCAATGGCCCGTTCCCGGCAATCCTGTTCGAGCACATGATGGGGAGCACCCGCGAGGAGTTCCTGCCCGAGGCCACCACTCTGGCCCAGAAGCAGCATTTGGCGAGTCTCCTCGTGACTCGCCCAACCTCAGCCGTCGCGGGCGATGACCTTACCGAGACCGTCCTGCAGGTCCGCGAGATCCGCCGGGCGCTTGATTTCCTTGTGTCGCAGTCTCAGGTCGATGTCGCGCGACTCGCCTACGTCGGCCACAGCATGGGCGCGATGTTGGGCGTCGTCTCGACCTCCGTGGATTCGCGCTTCAAGACCGCGGTCTTCATGACCCCAGTTCCGAGCGGCGCCAATCTCTCGCTGTTCGCCCCGCACTCCGCCGCCAGTAGCTCGCTATTCCAGTTCGGCAACCAGGACAGCCTCTACGCCAAGGATGAGGCGAATACGTTCGCGGCCCTCTTGCCGGGCACCAAGCAGATCTCCTGGTACGACGCCGGTCACGGGTTGAACGGCGCGGCCCAGACGGATCGCGAGGCCTGGCTTCTGGCCAGGCTCGCCAAGTAGGTTTCGGGCAAAGAAACGGCCGGCGCCCTCAGGGACGCAGGCCGTTTTCAATTCGCTTCTAGACCTGTGGGATCACGTAGACGTAAAGGCCTTGCCGGTCCGCGTAGACCTTGCCTTGATCCCACGGCACGTAGTCGGGCGGCAGGGCCGACACCGCGACGTTTGCGTCCGGTGCGCGGGACTTGGGCCAAAGGGTGGAAACACGCGGATACCAGACGTCTTCGATGAAGACCGAGAGGACCGTGAAGTTATCGGTGGTGGCCGGGTCCGCGGAAGCCGTGAAGCCCGACATGACCCAGGAGTGCCAGCCCTTCCAGACGATGAGTCCGCCGGGCCGTCCGGTGAGCCTGATCTGCTTGGCCACCGTGTGGACGGCTCCGACGAGCGTGGCGTTGGCGCCCGTCTGGAAGCGGCCGTAGCCAAGGTAGGAGAGGCCCGCCGCCCAGCCGTCGGGGTCGGCGCCGTCGGCAGACTCGCCGGCCATGGAGACTGCCAGATCGAAGAGCTGGGCCTGACGGTCGCGGCTGACATCAACGACCGAACTCATCATGTTCTCCGAGGTCTGCATTGCGGCCGCGACACACCATGTGTCCTTGGACTCGCTGACGAAGTCGCCCTTCTTGTAAAGGTCCATCGAGAACGGTCCGGACGGGGTGGCCGAGGGTGCCGCCGGCAACTGATCGGACGACGATGCGCTCGCCGTCTTCACGCCTGATGGCTGCGGCAGGACGATTGAGGATTGGGCGCTCGGCTCGACGGGCCGCCCGGTGATCTGCGGTGCTGCGGCGACGCTGGAGCCGGTGGCCTGGACCGCGGCGAAGACCGTGGCGGCAGTAAGGGCGAGCAGGAGGACTGCAACGAGGGCGATTTGGCCCATCGGTGTCGATCGCCGCTCTGGGGCGGCCATACCGCCCCAGCGATCATGGACCAGGGCCCGCGACCAGCGTGACGAGCCGCCGATGCTGGCCACTCTTGGTCCGAGGAAGACGACCAGGACCACAAGGCGCGTCGCCTCGAAGACGACGTAGCCCAAAGGCAGCGCCGCCAGCCCGATATACGCTGAGAGGATCATGGTGGTCGTGAAGCCCGCCACAAACCCGGCGGCCATCGAGATCAATGGCTCCGAGGTGTTGTGAGTGGCATAGATGCCGCGGGCGTAGATCTCGACGAGGCTTTCGAAGGGAACCGAGGCGGCATAGATGACCAGCACCAGGGTCATTCTCGAGGCATCCGTGTCGTCGAAGTTGCCGCCCCGGAACAAGCTGGAGATGAAGCCCGCCATCACGGCGAGGGTGATCGCCGCGGCGACTGAGAGAACCCCGATCGTCAGCGCATTGGTGCGCATGATTCTCTTGAAGGCTCGCTTGTTGCCGGCCGCGACTGCCGTCGATAAGGCAGGGAAAGCGGCCAGTCCGAAAGAAAGCCCAACGAAGCTCTCGGCGGTGCTCTGGAAGTCCCTGGCATAGCTGATGGAGGATGTCGATCCGGGTGCGAGGGTCGAGGCGATCTGGTTGAAGTAGAGCAACAGCAGCGCCAGCAAGCCCTGGCTTGCCATCTTGGGCAGCATCAAGACTGCGAATTCGCCGACACCCTTGGTCCGGAACCGGAGGGAGAACTTGGGTCGGAACGAAGTCCGGAAGATGCCGAAGAGCCGGACGCCCAGGTGGCCTGCCGACCCGACCAGGAACCCGATCGCAGCTCCGTAGATGCCAAACCCGAATAGGCCGCCGAGGACCACGGCGCCGAGTGCCAGGCCGGTGTAGGACGCGCACTCGGCCAGGCCGTACGAGATGAATCGGCGCTCGGACACCAGGACCTCGCCCAGAACGAGCGACGCGGTAATGGCCAGCTGACCGAAGCACACGACTCGGATCAGATTGACGTGGAGGTCGTGCTGGCTGCCCACGAAGCCCGGTGCGGCCAGAGTGGAGAGCTCGGGCGCAAGGACGATCATGAGGGCGATTGCCACGCTCATGGCGATCAATGCCGCCGTCAGGATTGTTCGTGCGAACTCCCGCGCGTTCTGTTCCGCCTCACCCTTGAGTCCCAGGAATAGCGGCAGGAACGGCCCGATGATTCCTCCGGTAATCAGGAGGTCGACGGGGAACTGGGTGAGTTGTACGGCGTTCCAGAAGGCATCCGCTTCCGGACCCTGCCCAAAGAAGTGGCCGACAGCCTTCTTTGCCACGAAGCCTGCGCCGGCGTTCACGAGCGACAGCACGGCCAGGATCAGGGCGCCCCTGGGGATCGCCTCCAGGGAAATCCTGCGCAGGCGGTTCAGGGGGCTCGGATCTTCCGGCGGCCCGTCCCCGTCCTCGTCTTCGTACAGCGCCGCCTGTGCGGCCCCGACTCTGCTCAGCATCCGACCGCGAGACGTGTCATCTACCCAGGGCAACCCGCGGACCTCCGTTGATCATCGTGAAGAGTCGGTTTGTGGCTTCAGGCGGAGCCATCTTAGGCTTCTCGGGACGCACAGGCGTTTGACCATGTGTTGAGATGCGCCCGGATGCAACGGAATCCTATCCTTGCCCCGCAGGCCGGAACATGGCCCAACGGAGCCACTTTCCACGGCCGCGGGGAACGAAACGGGTAGGGCCGTCGTCGTATCGGTCATGAATGCACACATTGAAAGGATGGCCATGGCGGAGAGGGTAGCCACGATCGCCGTGGCCGGGCTTTCCTGTTTCAGGGCAGGTTCAGGGGCGGGCGGGAAGATACGGCCACGTTATGAAAGGTCTGAACAGATGAGACGAGTAGTTGCCCTGCGGATCCTGGCCCTGGTTGTCATCGTCGTGGTTGCGATGGCAATCGCCGGAATTGCCGCATATCACTTCGGAGTGGTCAACGGGCCGAACACGCCGATGATGCGGGGCTTTGGGTTCCGCGGCCACGAGGCCGGAACCATGTGGAACTCCGATTGGCCGGGCCTGGGCCTGCTGGGCATGGGTGCGCTGGTTGTTGGCGGCATCCTTATTGTTCTGTTGCTGGCAGCCCTCCTCTCCCCGGATCGCAGAAGGTTCGGATCCGGTGCGCCTGGCGCTGCGCCCATCGCGCCGTCGGCCGGTCCTGCCGCCGGGGACGTGGAGCGGCTTCGCGAGCTATCCGACTTGCACGCTGCGGGGCGCCTCACCGATGAGGAGTTCACCGCGGCCAAGCGCAAGTTACTGGGCATGTAATCCGGTCGGC
>DASVKT010000052.1:0-3594 GCA_036385235.1 Candidatus Limnocylindrales bacterium
CTACTCGCGCGCGATCGCCTCGATCGCAGCAAGCTGGCGGCGCAACTCAATGGCCGCCTGCCAGTGGTCACTTGCCGCCGGCTCCAGGCGCTGACTCTCTCGCGAACTCCAGTCGGCCAGCCAGCGGTTCGCTTCGCGCAAGCCTTGGGCCTGCGTCAGCCGTTCGCGCACGAATTGGACAAAGGCGCAGTAGAAAGTGCGGGGGGCGGCCTTGGCGACGAGGGCTTCCGCGCCGGGGGCAAAATCGATCGGCACCTTGATTCGGGCGAAGAACGCGCCGACCTCGGCAGCCAGCGGATCCGACGCCTGGCTATGGCCGCTCCAGCGCAAGATCGGGGCATGTGAGCTGTAGTCGATGAGGACCGTAGCGTCCGGCGTCATCCGGGCTATCACGGCTCCGCCGAAGCTCAAGAACTCGTTCTTGACGCCCAATCTGTCCGTGAGCTCTATCTCGCCCCAGGCGTAGTCCGTATCGATCGGGAACCGGGTCTCTCGGTCCAGGCTGGCCGGATGGCCACGGGCTCCGTCGCTCGTCCAGTAGCTGATCGTCTCCGGGTCGTAGTGTTGGAGAGTGGGTTTGGGCCGGAGCGCGACGAGCAGATGGCTAGTTTCCTCGCCCTGGGTCTTGTCTGGCTCTACCAGCTCGAATCCGAGGTTGGCGAGCCTAGGGCCGACGCTATTGAGCCAGCGGCCATCGTCCGGAATGGGAGAGCTTGGATCGTTTGGCATTTCGGTAGCACCATAGCCTGCCGGGAACCGTGCCGTCACGCCCACACTGCAATTTGTTGGGCTACTAGCTCGCGCTTTCCGTGCCGGCCTGGTCCGTTTCCGGTGCGGGAGTGCGGTGTTGCCAGCCCAGTCTCACCAACGCGGCGGCG
The DNA here is from genome assembly GCA_036385235.1 of Candidatus Limnocylindrales bacterium. GTDB lineage: Bacteria > Chloroflexota > Limnocylindria > Limnocylindrales > CSP1-4 > Fen-1039. Next base: position 879 of record DASVKT010000052.1, read on the forward strand.
CCACCGATGGAACTGACGGCGAGAGTCAGGACGTGGATCAGGAGCGCCAGGGCCAGGCCCATGGAAGCGTCGATCTTGAATGCGATTGCGATCGTCTGACCGGCGTACTCGAAGGTGCCGAGGTAACCCGGCCCGGACGGGACGGCCGTCGCCAGATTCGTTCCTGCTGCGAGAAGAGCGCCCTGGCCCACGGTCAGTTGCTGGAGGAGCGACTGACCGACGGCGAGCACGGCCACGACGGTGCAGCTCCAGGCGGCAACGCTCAGGGCCGATGCCGCGGCGACGGTCTTGGGCAGGGCGGCAACGCGCAAGCCGTCGCGAAGCCTGACAACGATGCCCTTGATGCGGGGCCAGCGGCCCAGGAACGCCCCGAGCCGGCGTCCGCCCGGCAGACGGTGAGCGGCGAGGGCAATGGCGAGGGCAACGACCAGGAAGCCGGCCAGGGCCACGCCAACGAGGATGGCGCTGACGACCACGCCGCGGACGTTGAGGACGAGGATTGCGGTTGCGCCGATGCCGACGAGCACGACGGTATCCACCACGCGCTCAACCACCACGGTGCCGAGAGTGGCGCTGCGGCTGATGCCTTCGCGGTCCCCCAGGTAGTGGCTCCGCACAAGCTCACCGAGCCGTGCCGGAAGGAAGTTGTTGGCGAGGTAGCCGACCATCATGTAGCCGGCCAGGCGGCGGAGCGGCACGCGCTTGATCGGCGCGATCAGAACCTGCCAGCGCAGGGCGCGAAAGAACATGTCCGACGCGATGGCGACCACGGCCAGGCAGAGCCAGGGCAGCTGAGCGCCTCGGAGGAGGTTCCAGGTCTGGCCTAGATCCACACCGCGGAGGACGAGCCAGATGCAGACAACGGAAATCAGGACGCCGATGGCGCTTCGCGCCAGGTTCGTGCTGAGCCGCTTCACCGACTGGTGGGCTTCTGGCCGGCCAGCTTTCGAGATCGGCGCAGCCGCATTCTGTGGAGCAGGAACCGCATCACGACCTTGAGCGTGGACAGACCGTATACGCAACTGCGCCGGAAACCGACAGAGCTGGCTTCGGTGAAGTAGCGGGTCGGCACGGCGATCTCGCCGATGCGCATGTCGCAAGCGACGGCCTGGGCCACGAGCTCCTGATCGAAGACGAAGTCGTTGCTGTTGAGGCGGTACGGGATCGTCTCGAGGAGGTGGCGGCTGTATGCCCGGAACCCGGTGTGGTACTCGGACAGATGCAGCCCGAAGGCCAGGTTCTCCGTGCCGGTCAGGAAGCGATTGCTGACGTACTTCCACTTGGGCATGCCGCCCGCAAGCGGATCGCCGAGGAAGCGACTGCCCAGCATCAGATCCTTGGAGCCGTCCAAGATGGGCTCAACCATCTGGGGGATGCGGGTGGCGTCGTACTGGTAGTCCGGGTGCAACATCACGACCGCGTCCGCGCCAGCCTCCAGGGCCGCGTCGTAGCAGGTCTTCTGATTGCCGCCGTAGCCCAAGTTCTGGCGGTGGATTATCACGTCCAGGCCCAGATGCTTGGCCACAGCCACGGTGTCGTCCTTGGAGACGTCGTCAACGAGAATGATCTTGGAGACCATCTCGTGGGGGATATCGCGGTAGGTCCGCTCGAGCGTCTTAGCTGCGTTGTAGGCAGGCATGACGACGACGACTCGCCTTCCGGGGGTCTCGGGTTTGGCCGGTGCGGCCTCAGCTATTTGATTGGTGGCCGGCAACGGCTTCTCTCGCTCCATGTTTTAAGCCTACAGCAAGAGGCGGACCAGCCGAGCAACGGCCATGTCGCCGGCTTTGGAGGGCCGAGGGAGCAACCCCGGCCGCTGCTACAATCCCGCGCAGGCTCAGCCGCCATTGGGCCGGCGTACGGCCCGGTCGACCGGCCCAAGGAGAAGCTGCGTGAGGGTTTTCGACTGGGCCAGGAGTCGCGCGACCCGGCTTCGGAACGACCCCGGCGCATGCGCCTGGATGGTGCTGGTTGCCTTCGCCTACGGGGCGGCCACCTTCGTGCGCAGTCAGGCCATACCGGACTTCGGTACGGACCACATGATGAGCCTGGCCTCGAACCTGCTCGTCGGGCAATCCGCCCTGCGTGGTGACCAGTTGACCACGATCAACGACATAGTCACGGTCGCCAACTCGTCGGGCGATCACTATTACCAGGCTTTCAGCCTGCTGCCGACGATCCCGTATCTGCCCCTGGTGCCCTTCCCGGCGCTGTGGCCGCTTTCCCGATTCCTCGTCTCTGGGACGCTCGGGATCGTGGCCGGCTGGCTGGCCCTGCCGTTGGCGCGTCGATACGGGCCCGGCGGCGCAGCCCAATACTGGCTGGCCGCGCTGGGTGCGTTCGGGACGCTGCTGTTCACGCTGACGATCGAGGGCGACTTCTACTACCTCGCCCACCTCGAAGCGATCCTGCTCACGTTCCTGGCGCTCATCGAATGGAAGGATCGGCGCCGGCCCTGGATGCTCGGCCTCCTCATCGGCCTCGCCGGTCTGGCCCGGCCGACGCTCTGGCTCGTCGCGATTCCGTTCGGTCTCGGCCTTCTGGCCGACGTCGCCGATGTGGAGGAGGAAGCGGAGGAGACGGACGAGCTGCCGACTTCCTACCGTTTCGATCTTCGGGCCCGTCTCCGGGTCGCCATCGGCTTTGCCATCCCACTGCTGGCCGCCGCCGCAGTCACGGGCTGGTGGGACTGGGTCCGCTTCGGCTCCGTCACGGA
>DASVKT010000053.1:0-3634 GCA_036385235.1 Candidatus Limnocylindrales bacterium
ACGTACCGGCCCGTCCGGAGCGCGGCCTGGCAGCGCGGCTCGGTGCGGTGACGAGGCTCGGTGCGGTGACGAGGCTCGGCGCGGGTGAGCGAGGCTCGGCGCGGGTGGGCGAGGCTCGGCGCGGTGGCGCGGCCGGCGCGCTCCGACCGGCGCGGTCGGCAGAAGGGACCGGCCGCTACTTCGCCCAGTACCAGGCGCTGCTCCCAGCCACGTCATCGCTCTTCATCAGGAGCGCCGTCTGGCTCAGCGCCCGGTCGACGTCGGGGCTGTAGAGGAAGACCGTCACGAGGTCCTGCCATGAGTCGAGGAAGGCGAGCGGCGAGAGCGCACCGTGGATCGACGAAGGAACCGGCCGCAGGGTCTTGAAGGCCTCCCAGGCACGCTGGTGCAGCGAATCCGGGTAGGTGGACTCCGGAACGTCCTGGTTGGCCGCGATCGATCCCTTCAGGATCGTGAAGTCGGCTTGAGTCTTGGCGCTGACGAGATTGAGCAGCCAATCGGTCGTGGCGTCCGGGTGCTCGATCGCCTTGGGTCGCGTGAACGTGTCTATGACCATCAAGAAGACTTCGGCCGGTTTCTGTGGGAAGCCGACGGCCTCCCAATCCCGGCCTTCGCTGTAGCCCGCATCGATGAGAAGCGGCGCTGCGAAGTCGCCTAGGACCATCATCGCCGCCTCGCCTCCGCCGAGCATTGTTGGCATGTCGCTCCAGGCGTCGCCGCCGTGGCCCGGGTACACGTACGGGACTAGCTGGGCGAACTTCTGGAAAGCGGTCCGAATCCGGGGATCGGTCTGGGGATCGAGAAGGCCGGTGTAGAACTGCTCGTAGACGTCGGGTCCAGCCACCGAGAGCAGGACCACGTCGAAGAGGAATACGGCGGTCCATTTGTCGCGGGTCCCGAGGCCGATAGGTGTGACGCCGTGGGACGCCAGGACCTTCGAGTCGGCAATGAGCTCATCGACGTCCCTCGGCGGATTGAGTCCGTACTGACGAAAAATCGGGACGTTGTAGAAGAGCCAGTTGGCTCTGTGGATGCTCACCGGTATGGCCATCTTGTGGCCGTTGAAGGTGACCATCTTGCTAAGGACCGCACGGAACTTGGAGTTCAGGTCCTGAGCGGCCCAGATGTCGTCTACATTGTCGAGGTAGCCGCCGTCGACGTAGGTTTTGAGCTCGCCGCCGGCGAGGGACTGGAACGTATCAGGCGGCATGTTGGCGGCAAGTTTGCCCTGCATGACCGTTTTGAGGGTGATTCCGCCGCCGCCAGCGGCGGGGTTGTCGTGGACCACGATGTCCGGGTAGGCGGCGTTGAAGTCCGCCTCGATCTTGTCCATCGCCTGGCGCTCGCCGCCGGCGGTCCACCAGTGGTACACGGTCAGGTCGTGGCTCGCGACGGAGGAGGGTAGGGCCGATCCTGCGCTGCAACCCGTGACGCAGATCGCCACGGCAACCGAGCACAGCGTCGAAAGGATCCGCTTCTGTTGGACCCTCATCGGAGGTCGACAGCCTCCACCCAACGTTGCTCTCCTCTGCGAGCGGCCAGAGCGTTGTCGGAGCTGGCCCCGCGACGCACTACGCTAACGCATCGTGACCGCGACTGACTAGCCTCCGCCGTGTCCCGCCGCACCCGACTCAGCCCCGGTCCCAGTAGCGCCTGGCCGCCTCGGCCCGGTTCCGGACGCCAAGCTTGTGCAGGATGCTGCTCACGTGCGTCCCGACCGTGCGCGGCGAGATAGTCAGGGCCGCCGCGATCTCGCGGTCCGTCAGGCCGTCGGCGAGATAGCGCAGTACTTCTTCCTCCCGATCGCTCAAGGTGGCCAGCTCCGGGTCGTCCGCTACCGCGGGTGCGTGCCGGGATTTCTCCACGAGCCTGCGGATGAGGTGCGCGGCGAGGCGTTGATCCATCGCCAGGTCGCCCTGGTATGCGCCTCGGACGGCACTCAGCAGAGCCTCGGGGCTGATGTCCTTGGTCAGGTAGCCGATGGCTCCTTGGCGCATCGCGTCCAGCAGATGCCGGTCCGATGTCGAGATCGTCAGCATAACGATCCGCGTTTCCGGAAGCCGCGGCGCCAGCTCCCGCACGAGCTGGACTCCGTCCATCCCGGGCAGGTCGATGTCGACGAGCAAGACGTCCGGCCGAACTTTGGGAGCCACCTGGAGGGCTTCCTCGGCTGTGGCGACCGCAGCCACGATCTCGACGTCGATTGCGGTGATCGCCTGGGTGACTGCGGCGCGGACGAGGGCGTGGTCGTCCACGAGCATCACCCTGATGCGCGTGGGCTGGCGCGGCTCAGTCACGGCCTTCTCTCTCCGCCGGCAGGCTTGTCTGCGCCGAGGGGCACGCTGACCCGGATCCGGGTGCCATCCTGCGGTCGCGAATCGATCGTCAATTTGCCTCCGATGAGGAGCGCCCGCTCTTGCATCGAAGCCAAACCGAAGCAGCCCTCCTTCACCTCGGACGGTTCGAACCCGCAGCCATTGTCGCCGACCACCAAGTCCAGGTGTGAGTCCACGACGCCGGCCCTGACGCGCACGACCGTAGCGTCGGCATGGCGGATCGCATTGTTGAGCGATTCCTGGACGATTCTGAGCAACTCGGCCTCGGCCCGCGGCGTCAACCGCGGCAGCTCGCCCTCGCATTCGAACTCGGCGCGCAGGCCGAAGCGATCGGCGAAGTCGGCTACATAGTGCGCCATCAGCTCCCGAAGTGAGACCGCCGGCTCGCTCCCCAGTCGCAGCGCCATCACCGCCTGGCGCGCGTCGGCCAGGCCAGCGTCGATGGCCCCGGTCAAGTCTTCACAGACCGCTTTCGCCTCGGGACCGAGGTCGCTGATGGCGCTCAAGCGTCCGATCTTGAGCTTGGCCAGCCAGAGATCCTGGGCCAGCCCGTCGTGCAGTTCGCGCGAGAGCCTCGTGCGTTCCTCGAGCGATGCCCGGCGCACTTCGACGTCCTTCAGCCGGCCTAGAGTCTCGTTCGCCAGACCGAGCTCGGCTCGCGTAGCCCGTCCCTCGGCCTCGATGCCGATCAACAGCACGACCGCGAAGGCCACGGTCAGGATGTCGCCGCTCGAAACGAGCCCGCCGTACGTGCTCGGGTAGAACGCGGTGTGGAACTCGCCGAAGGCCGCGAAGACCAGCCCCACCGACAGGAAGCCATCTCCCATTGCGCCCGTGCGTCGATGGTGCCGCCGGGTCAACTCAGCCGCCAGCACGAAGAGCCCACCCACGACCAGGTGCAGCCACACGCCAAGCGCGGTTGGCGAAGGCGGCACGGGCTGGAAGCTCGGCCAGGTCGGCAGGTTGGAGAGGATGAAAACGCTGCTCAGTGGGGGCACGTAGGGGCTCCACGTGCTGGCGAATTGGATGATCGCGAGAAGAACCAAGGCGGGGCCGAGCAGGATGAGCCACTGGTGGCGGACTCGGATGCCTCGAAGCGAGGCCCCCGCGCCGAAAACCAGAAGCACGGCAGCCATGACGTGTCCGGCCGCTGTGATCTGCGGCTGAGCCTCGCGAGGCATGTTCAGACCGAAGTCGGAGATCGCAACGTCCAGCCTTCCCACGATGAAGAGCAGACTGGCCCCACTGGCGATTGCCAGAACCAGGAAAGCCGAAGCCTGGAACAGGGCCACCGGGGC
>DASVKT010000054.1:0-2233 GCA_036385235.1 Candidatus Limnocylindrales bacterium
TCCGGCCGGCGTGGCGTAATCGCCTAGACACTGGAGTTCGCAATGAGCGCGGCTTCGATCCGATGGCATTCGGGGGCTCGCGGGACACCCGCGTTGTCACCTGATGCCGTCTGGTCGGCCGCAACCGGCGCCGGGTCCCAAGCGGGGCCCGGCGTTTCGGCGTCCGCCGAGGTATCGGAGGCGGTCAAAATGACGCATGCTTCCGTTGCATTGACCAAGCCCGAGCGCTCCGGCGCCCCAGCCACTTTCAACCCGAATGACCCCGGCGTTTCCACGGCACGCGACGATCCAGGTTTTCGCAGCCTGAACGACGTCGACAACATCCCGGATCCGCACGCCGGAAAGATCGTCTCGCGCTGGCTCGGACGCTTCGTCCTCGAGTCCGGTGCGGTCCTACCTGATCTCGTCGTTGCCTACCGCCACGACGGCGTCCCGATCGGCGAAGGGCGCCAGATCCTCGTGCTCCACGCCCTGACCGGCTCGGCCGACGCCGCCGGCGACTGGTGGGCGCCGCTGATCGGGCCGGGCCTGATCCTGGACACCGACAAATACGGCGTGCTCTGCGCGAACCTGCTCGGCAGCCGTTACGGCACCAGCGGGCCGATTTCCCGGAACCCTGAAACCGGCAAGCCGTACGGGCGCGCGTTCCCCCGCGTGACCGTCCGCGACCAAGCCCGCGTCCAGTGGCGCCTTCTGGATGCGCTCGGCATCGGCAAACTGGCGCTGGCCGTGGGCGGATCGCTTGGCGGCATGGTCGCGCTGGAAGTTGCCCTGGAACGGCCCGGCGAAATCAGCCGCGTCGTCCCGATGGCCGCGCCCGCCCGCATCGGCCAGCTCGCCGTGGGCTGGGACCACATTCAACTCGAGATGATCGAGAAGCTCGGCATGGAGGGGCTGAACCTCGCTCGCGAGCTTGCCATCACCACATACCGTTCGGAAATTGACTTCGAACAGCGCTTCGCCGGCCGAGTTGAGGCCGACGGCACACCCTCGATCGTGAGCTACCTGCGCCACCAGGGCCGAAAGCTCCTGGAGCGGTTCGACGACGAAACGTACAAGGCGCTCGTCCGGGCCATGGACACACACGACATCGGCCGCGGCCGGGGCGGCGAAGTGGCCGCGCTGCAGAAGCTGGCCGCCTACGGCACGCGCCTGACCGGCGTCGGCATCGAGGGCGACATTCTGTACGGCACCAACCAGGTCCAAGCCATGGTCGATGCGGCCAACAAGGCCGGCATGGACGCCGCCTACCGCGAGATCCTCTCCAACAAGGGGCACGATGCGTTCCTCGTGGAGTGGGGTCAGCTGGAAGCGATTTTGGCCGAGGCGCTTAAGTAGGGAGTGGCGAGGGCACGGGCGGCGCGGGCGGGGGCGGCCCGGGCTGGGCCCAATTTCCGAATATCAGCCCGGAGAGTGCTATGCACCTGCGGTTGGCCACTCTACCGGCGCCGGGCGAATTCCACGGGCTCCGACGGCCACATTGGGCGACCGCGAGCTCATGTCAGGCCGGATTCGTAGTCGATCAGCTCCGTTTGGGGCGTTTCTGACCCATGGTGGGCCGCTTCGACCGTCTTGGGGGCGACCCGCAGCCGCTCCTCTTCCATAGCACTCTGTCCATTGATACAAGGAAACTGCCCCGCGCCGTGATCCGCGGCCGCCGGTCCCTGTCGCCACGTTGGTTGCTCAACGCCGCCCAGGGAAGCACTAAGTGCCCAACCTGCCGGCTCAGGCGCCAACCGAAGAAATCCGATAGCCGTAGATGGCTAATCACGGCGCGAATCCGGCTGGAATTGCGGGCCACGCGTGGTCGATGGACTGGGTTCCGTCGTTAGCGCTTTCCTGGGTGTCAATGAGCAACCAGGCCGCCGCCCTGGCGCCGCCAGGCCGCCGCCCCGTGCCGCCGTGCCGCCGCGAACGCCACTCCCCTACGGAACCTCGAGCCACCCCTCGCGCACAGCCCGCGTGGCCAACTCAGTGCGTGACTGCGCCCCGAGCCGCTCGAATAGCCGGCGCAGATGCCCCTCCACCGTCTTTGAGGTGACGCCCAAGGCGACGCCGATCTCGTCGTTACTGCGCCCGTCGGCGACCAGCCGGACCACATCCCGCTCGCGCCGGGTCAGGCGGGCCGAACTCGAGAAGTCGAGTTGGCAGTGGAAGTCGGCGCCGCCGGCCGCAGCCGCTCTGATCGCCGCAACCAGTTCGGCAATGGGCGCCGTCTTGACCACAAACCCGG
>DASVKT010000055.1:0-1627 GCA_036385235.1 Candidatus Limnocylindrales bacterium
GGGTCGCCCCATTCCGTTGCACGAAGTCGCCTTTGGCTGGCGTTTTGGCCGCCGCCGCGGCCAGCGGAAACGCGAGCGTGGCTGCCAGAGCCGCGGACGTCAGGATTCCAAACACGCGGTAACGTCGGTCCATAGGTTTCCTCCCACTTAGCCGCGGCTTGGTGTCAGTGCAGACGCGGGTTCGCAAGCTGCGCCAGTTGTAGCGCCTGCTGCGAGAACCACGCGCCCGCTGCTGGATCGACGATGCCGCCCCATTCCGGATCGGTCGTCGAGCCGGAGACGCTGCGGTTGCATGAACCGTCGGACTCGCCCGGCACCTTCACCCAGAGATAGGCGTCGACCAGGGCATTGCCCGTGTTCGTGGTCGGCGTGATGCCGAGGCCGCGGCCTGGCGGGTTGCACCAGTCCTGGGCCGCACCAGCGCTGGCGTAGCCGGCCGCTGCCCAGTCCCACGGGCCCTGGCCGTTACGGCTGGTGTCGATGACGAAGTGAGTCGTCCCCGCCGGGTAAGCCGCATAGCGAAGGTTTAGTCCGGACGTATTGAGATTCGCATTCGCTAGGGTCGTCGAATCGCTCCAGACACCATACGGGCTGAGCGCCACTCCTTGCCATTCGCCGAGGAGAACGGCGATCTGGGCCGGGAGAGGCCCGCCGTTCCAGTACTGGTTGGGACAGCCACTGTAATTGCCAGAGGCGATGCACTGGGAGATCCAGGTTCCGTACTGGACCTGGTTGGCCGTGAACTGGTAGTTGGAGACGTTCAGGAAGAAGCCCTGAGCGTTCTGCACGCCTGCGGCCACGAGGCGAGTGGCCGCGTCGCCGACGTTGAGCCAGCCGCTGTGAGTGGCGTCGAGATAGACGCTCACGTTGGGCTGCAACTCGAGGCGGTTCACCCCCCCGTTGAGCTCGCCGTAGCGATCGGCCGGAGTGTTCTCAGGTCCGACCACAGTGCAGTTGCTCGTTCCTGGGATGAGACCCAAGCTGTCCGGCTCGAGAATGACGACGGCCGTACCGTTGCCGATGCCGCTGGCGAAACCATCAATCCAGGCGGCATAGTCGGCCGCGCTGAGCGCGCCGCCCGTGGAGTACTGGCCGCAATCGCGGTAGGGCAGGTTGTAGGCGACGAGCACCGGAACCGTGTTCTGCGCGTAGGCCAGACGCATCGTCTTCTTGACCTGCTCCCGCACCGCGCCCGGTGTCCCGCTGCCGAACCAGACGGCATGGCCCTCGGTGACCATGGCGGTGAGCAGCGCCGCGTCGCTGGGATCCCCCTGCTTCACGAGATCCTTGATCTGCTTGACGGCGCCCTTGTCGGGGGGCGGGACGTAGAAGGCGGCCGCCGCGGCCAGCGTCGGCGTGGCCGTCATCGACAGTGCGAGGGTCACGGTCGCGAAGATCGCGGCCCCTTTCATCCGAAAACGGGCAGTCAACATCACTGCTCCTTTCACACGCTCGCCGCTCCTGCGCGGCGTCTCGGAGAGCGCCACAGCGAATGCCGAATCCGGCTCGGAGAGGATAAGCCTGGCCGGCGGGGCGGGAAGGGGCGCGGTTCTGTCGCGAGTGCTGCTACGGCGGTTGGACCCGGGCCGACTGGTGCGCGGGCCTGGGGATGCAGTGCTCTGCGGAA
>DASVKT010000056.1:0-2906 GCA_036385235.1 Candidatus Limnocylindrales bacterium
TTGGTTTGTCTCAGACACAGGGGCGGCTCCTGGTGGGGCGGGGACGGCGGGGCGGACGGCTCAGCGGTTGCCGGCGGCGACGAATGGAGCACTGCCGACCCGGTCGAGCAGGTTCGTTGTCACCTTACCGTCGATAAAGACCTGATTGGCGAGGATGGCTCGGTGGAGCTCGATGTTGGTCTTGAGACCATCGACGAGCAGCTCGCGCAGAGCCACATCTGCCCGGGCGATTGCCTGGGCTCGATCCGGCGCCCAGATGCAGAGCTTGCCGAGAAGAGAGTCATAGTAGGACGGGATCACGTAGCCGGGGTACATGTGCGAGTCCATCCGAACGCCGGGGCCACCGGGAGCGAGATACGCCCCAACCTGGCCGGATTGCGGGCGGAAATCCTTGGCCGGATCCTCGGCCAGGATGCGGAACTCGATGGCATGACCGCGTGAAACGACGTCTGCCTGAGTGAAGCCTAGAGGCTCGCCCGCGGCGATCCGTAGTTGCAAGGCGACCAGGTCGATCCCGGTGACCATCTCTGTGATGGGATGCTCAACCTGGACCCGGCAGTTGATCTCGATGAAGTAGGCGTCGCCCTTTGAGTCCACGAGGAACTCGAGCGTGCCGAGGTTCTCGTATCCGGCTTCAGCGACGGCCTTGAGGGCGCGTTCCGCCAGGTCCGTGCGAGCTGCGTCCGTCAGGGCCGGGCTCGGGGTTTCCTCGATGATTTTCTGGTGGCGGCGCTGCACGGAGCAGTCCCGCTCGCCAAAGTGGACGGCGTTGCCGAAACGATCGACCGCGACCTGGATCTCCACGTGGCGGTTGTCTTCCAGGAACTTCTCGAGATAGAGCGAGTCGTCCCCGAAGCCGGCCTTGGCCTCCGACTGGCTGACCTTGAAGGTGGACTCCAGCTCACGGGCGTTGCGAATCAGGCGCATACCCTTGCCGCCACCACCGGCAGACGGCTTGATCAGAACCGGGTAACCGATCCGCTCGGCCTCTTCCAGAGCATGGGCTTCATCGCGCAGCATCGTGGAGCCGGGGACGGTCTGGAGGCCGTGAGCCGCGAAGATGCGACGCGTGGCTTCCTTGGAGGCAAAGCGCTCCAGGACTTCCGCCGACGGGCCGATGAACACGAGGTCGTGGGCTCGGACCACTTCGGCGAAGCCTTCATCCTCGGACAGAAAGCCGTAGCCGGGGTGGATGGCGTCGCAACCGGTCACGATCGCGGCCGAAATGATGGCCGGGGCGGAGAGGTAGCTGTGCTTGGCTTCTGCCGGGCCGATGCAGATGGCTTCGTCGGCGAGTTGCGCGGCGAGGCTCTCGCGATCCGCCTCGCTGTAGGCCACAACGGCGCCGATGCCCAGGGTTCTGCAGGCTCGCAAGATCCGCAGCGCGATCTCGCCGCGGTTGGCAATCAGGACCTTGGTGAGCATCAGGCCTTCCCTGCCACGGCCGCGGGCTCGCGCTCCTGGCCGACGATACCGGTTGCGGAGGCCGGCTCCGGCAACTCGATGCGGATCAACTCCTGGCCGTACTCAACGGCCTCGCCGGCTTCGGCCAGGCTGGACCCGATGATGCCCTCGACGGGCGAGATCACGTCCTGGTTCACGCCCAGAACGTTTACCGTGCCGATCTTGTCGCCGGAGCGGACTCGCATGCCGACGGCCAGATCCTTGCGGGGCTGGTAGATGCCGACCGCCGGGGACTTGGCCGCGACCTTGCCGGTATCCTCCGCCGCTTCCGCCTCGGGGCGGGGGCGTCGATCCTCCGCCCGGCCGTGAGCCGCATGACGACTGTGGCCGGCGTGAGCATCGGCGGCCTTGGCGCTCGCCTTGGGCTCTTCGGCGTTGGCGGGCATGCGCAAACGGGCCTTCCAGCCACCCTGCCGGACTTCGATCTCACCCAGGCCACTGGCCGCCAGCTTGGCGATCAGCGCGGGCAGGAGGTCGTCGGCAAGACGGGCGATGGCCTCATGGTCACGCTGCGTCTGGAGAGCCCACTCGGATTCGGTTCGATCTGTGTTGGAACTCTGTACGCGGGCTGGCATCGCCTACTCCTCGCGATTGGACGAGCCCGGACGTCGCATTCCGGGGAAAGTCGGCATTGTGGGCCTTGAGGATAGTAGGCCGCGCAGTCGATCGCCGAAGCCGTTCCGCTCGGGCGGGGCAGCAGCTTCATCGACGACGGTGTACGGGCCGTAGTCTCGGTAGCGCTTGTAGCGGGCCTCGATCAGCTCGTCGATGGAGAGCTTGGCCAGCGCATCGAAGTGCTGGACCACAACGTCACGCAGCCGCCGGGCCGTTTCCGCCGGGTCCGTGTGGGCGCCCTCGCCGGGCTCCGGGATGACGGCGTCGATGATGCCCAGCTCGACCTGTTCCGCGGCCGTGACCTTCATGGCAACGGCAGCGGCCTGGCTCTGGTCCGAGGAGCGCCACAGGATTGCGGCGCAGCCTTCCGGGCTGATGACCGCGTAGATGGAGTTGTCCAGCGCCAGGACGACGTCGCCGACGGCCAGCCCGAGCGCACCGCCCGAACCGCCTTCGCCGGTGATTACTACGACGATCGGCGTCCGAAGCCGGGTCATCATGCCGACGGACTTGGCGATCGCTTCCGCGATACCGCGCTCTTCGGCGGCTGCGCCGGGGAATGCGCCTTGCACGTCGACGAAAGTCAGGACCGGCATCGAGAAGCGCTCGGCCAGCTCCATGATCCGCATCGCCTTGCGGTAGCCCTCAGGGTGCGGCAGGCCGAAGTTGCGGCGGATGTTCTCTTCGGTGTCCTTGCCCTTCTGGAAGCCGATGACCACGACCCGCCGGCCGGAGATCTTTGCGAAGCCGGCCACGATGGCGCCGTCGTCGCCGTAGAGGCGGTCGCCGTGGAGTTCGATGAACTCGTCGGCCATGCCCTGGAGCAG
>DASVKT010000057.1:0-6393 GCA_036385235.1 Candidatus Limnocylindrales bacterium
GCCGAGAATCACGTGGACTTCCTGGGTGCCGTTCCCTTGGACGTGACCGTTCGCCAGGGCGCCGATGTCGGCGTTCCCGCCGTGGCCCAGTCGCAGCCCGGCCCGGCCGCGTCAGCCCTGGAGCACGTCGCCAAGGCCGTCGCGGGCAAGGTCAGCATGCAGGCAGCGCGCGAGCAGCCGGTACTCACCGTCTCCTGATCGTCTCCTGAACGCCTCGGCGCGGGCGTAACATTGGGGCGTCCCGTGGAGGTTCCGATGATCTGCCCTGATTGCGGCACACCGATCGCGCCCGGCGCGCTGTTCTGCCACCACTGTGGTCGGCGCCTCGAAGCTCTCGCCGACGGCCTGAAGGTTGGTGACCGCCGTGTTGTCACGGCCCTTTTTGCCGACCTCGTCGGCTATACGCGTCTGGTCGACGAACTGGATCCTGAGGAAGTCCGGGCCCGCGTGGACGGTGCTCTAACCGCGTTGGCTGAGGCCGTTGTCCACTTCGGCGGCACGTTGGAGAAGTTCGTCGGCGACGCGGTTTTGGCGGTCTTCGGCACTCCCGTTGCTCACGATGACGATCCGCTACGGGCCTGCCTGTGTGGGCTTGCCATGCAGGTCGCCATCGCCCGAAGCGCCGTTGGAGATGAGCGGCCCATGCGCCTTCGCATCGGCATCGCCACCGGCGAAGTTGTAGCCGCGCTGCGGGAAGTGGCAGGTACACGCTCCGTGGCCCTCACCGGCGACCCCATGACCACAGCCGCACGTCTCCAGGGCCTGGCCGAACCGGACGAGATCCTGCTCGACGCCGCCACTACCACAGCCGCGGAACCGCGCATCGGCGTCGATCCATTGGGCGAGAAGCTTCTGCGCGGCCAGCGTCGCGCGGTCCCGGTGTTCCGGCTCCGGCAGGAGCGCCTCTTGCTCAGCCACCCGTGCCGCGAGGCTGCGCCGCTGATCGGTCGCGATGCCGAGAAAGGTCGGATGGCGGCGATTCTTCGGCGCACAGCGGAGACCGGCAAGGGCGGCGCCATTCTCTTGCGCGGCGAGCCGGGGATCGGCAAGTCACGCCTTCTTTGTGAGATGGAAGAGGACGCGCGCGCTGCCGGCTTGGCCTGGATGTGGCTGGACAACACTCCGCACGGTCAGGGCTCGCCTTACCGTGTGGCTCGCCAGATGGTCGATTGGCTGGCCGATGAGTGGGGCGCTACGGCCGGTGTTGTGGCTCGCCAGTTGCTCTTCGGCGACGACGTGGCCCCGGATCTGAACCCGGACGCGGCCCGCCTGATGGCGGCTGCTGTTGCGGTGCTGGCCCGCGATTCGGAGATGGATCTGCTTCCGGATGAGGGCTGGGAGGTTGGGTCGCACGAAGGATTCGATCCGGACGATCTTCGCCTGGCATTACAGTTCACCACCCACATGTGGGTCTCGCGGATGATCGCGGTCAAGCCGCGCTGCATCGTCATCGACGACTTTCACTGGATCGATCCGTCCAGCCGTTTCCTAATGGACATCATGATTCGGATGGCCGGAACGCTGCCGATGGTGGTGTTGACCGGTTCCAGGCCGCCCGCCGAGCCGGACTGGCTCGACCAGCCGCACGTGGAGGTCATCGACCTGGGCGGTTTGGATGAGGCCGCAACTGAAGCGCTCGGCACGATGGTTGCCGGGTCTGTCCTGGAAACCGAGTCGGCCCGATGGCTGTATCAGCGCACCGCCGGAAACGCCTTGTTCGTGGGCGAGATCGTGCGAACCTTGCGAGAGACCGGTGGGCTTGAGCAGGTGGGTGAGGGTGTCAGGATCGATCGGGGCGCTACCAGGAGAGGAGTGCCACTCAGCTTGCGGGCGTTGATGGGGGCCCGCATCGATGCCCTGCCGCCCGCTCAGAGGAGCGCCCTGGAGGTGGCTTCCATCTTCGGTATGACCTTCTCGGAACCGGCGCTTCTGGCCCTGTGCGGCGAAGGCGTGGACCGGCTGGACCTGGGCGAACTGGCGGAGACGGGTATCGTGACGGGCGCGGAGGAACCGGGGATGCCGCCGGGGCAGTGGCGGTTCCGGCACCAGCTCTTCCTCGACGCCGCATATGGTCGGCTTCTGGTCGATCGGCGGCGATCGCTCCATGGCTCGCTCGCCGACCTCATCGAGGCCTCGGACACGCACCCGGATATTGCGGAGCTGGCGCGCCATCGAGTTGCTGCGGGCGATACGGACAGGGCCCTGCCGCTGCTGGAGCAGGCGGCGCGAGAAGCGGCCGCGCTCGGCGCCATTACTGAGTCGGAGGCATTCGCGCGGGCGGCGACCGAGATCAGGAACTCGGTGGCGCCGGGGGCTGGGCTAGAGGCTGACTGACCCGGTAGCGCGACGGGATAGCTTGAACCGCCGGCCGAGGAACGGGACGGCGAGTACCGACAAGGTCGGCTCCCACGGCGAGCCGGTTCCGGATGCGGCACCGGCAATCGGCGGCATTCCCGCCCCGAGCGGGGTCCGGCCCCAGACGTCGGCCGCCCAGGCGCTGGTCGCCATCTTGGCCTGGCCGCTCAGCGACGGATGGAAATAGTCGTATGTGCTCAGGTCCCCGATGACGAAGTCGGACTCGGCCAGCAAGTCGGCGTTGTAGGTGCAGTGGAGCCGGCCGGTCCCGCCGTCGCCACTCTCGATCCCGGCGCAAGCCGATTGGAGGGCGGCGTCGTACTGGCTCAGATGGCTGTTGGCAACGTCGAACGGGATGAAGTTGCTGTTGCCCAGGTATGGCGGGCAGCCCCACTGAATCGGCGTTCTGGCCAGGATTGCCTGTGCCGTGGCGTTCGCCTGGGTGATGTCGTAGAAGTGGGGCATGTTCGGCACGGCAAGCATCAGGATGCGGCTACCGGCCGGCAGGCCCGCGCGGAGAATCGCCAGCGCGTCTCCGAGCTGGGCTTGGAAAGTAGCCTGCCCGGTCAGAGGATCCGGCGACGCGCAGAGGTCGTTGGTGCCCAGCTCGAAGGTCACGTAGGCGGTCTGACCGGGCTGCAGTCTCTTGGCCGCCGCCGCCACCATGTTTGCCTGGCGGGCGGCGTCCTTCATCTGCGTGCCGGAAGTGGCAGCGTCGACGACCTGCGGCGATGCACCGAGTGCCCTGAACCTCTCGAGCAGACTCAGCACGCCGTCGTTGGCGTTAGTTCCGACAACCCAGGAGAACTCGGGATGGTCGCCATGGTTTGCCGTCGAGGTGCTCCAGGCTTGGCTGTACGAGTCGCCGATGGCGCCCAGCAGGGACGGCAGCGGCACAGGCGCCGATGAAGGCGCCGTGGTGAGCGATGCCGCGGGTGTGCCGGTGGCCGCCGGGGTCACCGAAACGACCGGAGACGCCGATTCGATGGACTTCGCGGCAACGAGCCGGCTATCCACGCCGGGCGACGCCGGCGATGCCGAAGCCGGCGACGTGGCTGCAGACCCTTGAGTTGCCACGACCACCGCGAAGCCTGCAGCGGCGGCCAGACCCACGAGCAGCGCAACGGGGGCGATGCGACCGGGTCCCCTGGAGTTCATCTGCATCTCTCAATGCTAAGGGAAGCGTCCGCGCCAGGCGGTGTTGGTCGCTCTCCTCTCGCCGGTGGTCGCCCGCAGTTAGGATGTATGCGTGTTGCAGATTGATTTCGCCGTCGACGCCCTGGGTCGATGCCGCTTGTTTGACGGCATGGACGGTCCGTCCTTGCAGGCGATTGCCCGCACCCTGAGAGCCCGCCGCTTTAGAAAGGGCGAGGTCCTGTTCCACGAGGGCGACCCCGGCGATGCGTTGTTCGTGGTCGCCTCCGGTGCGGTCAAGGTCGTGGTTCCGTCCGAGGACGGCGATGAAGCGATCCTGGCCACTCTTCGAAGGGGCGATTTCCTGGGCGAGCTGGCCCTCTTGGACGGCGCCCCCAGATCCGCAAGTGCAGTTGCCCTTGAGGCAACGGAAACGCTTGCTCTACCGCGGGATCAGTTCTGTGCTCTTGTCGCGAGCGAACCCGCCATTCGCGACGCACTCCTGGCAGCTCTGGCCGGCGAGTTGCGTCGCCTCACCACGCACGTTGCGGAACTGCATTTCCTGGACCTGACCGGGCGTTTGGCCGCTCGGCTGGCGCGGCTGGCCGAAGAACACGGCGAGAAGCAGCCCAACGGTGAGATCAAGCTCGATGCGCCACTTACTCAGAGCGGCCTCGCGGCTATGATCGGGGCTACGCGTCAGAGCGTTAATAAGCTGCTCGGCGAATTCGAGGCGGATGGATTGCTTCGAATGGAGCGCGACAGCATCGTCGTGCCGGATCTGGCCAGGCTCTCCCGAACCGCGCGCCGGTAGGTTCGCGAGACAGAGTTCGCGCCGCTATCCGGCGGAGATCACGCCCTCGCGGCCGAGTTGCAGCAGCTGAGCCCGGCTCTCGTCCAGATGTTGAGTGGCGATGCCGAAGAGCCGCTTGAGCAGCAGGTCCGACTGGGCCGAACCGCCGGCCAGCAGGCCCAGCAAGCCGGAAGCCGGCATCGAGATCAACACGGCCGGCCCGATCGCCCTTGCGGTCGATAGAGCGGTGGGGTCCTCGCGCAGAGCGGACCAGCCGAGCATGTCGCCGGAGTGGAGTGTCGAGACAAGGACCCAGCGGTGGTCGTGGTGGACACGCAAGGCCAGTTGGCCGCTCGTGAGCCAGTGCACTTCGGAGATGGGCGAGCCCATCTCCACGAGCGTCTCGCCGTCCTCCAGGCTGCGCCGCGATGACCGGCCGGCGAGTACTTCGAGATCAGTCAGTGCGATCCCACGGAATAGTGGTAACTCCGCGAGTTCGGCCGCGCTGACGCTTTCCCTGGTGGCCATCTTTCGCTCCCGCTCCCGATCCCGCTCCCGGGCCGCCGATTGGTTGATGTCCTATTCTCCGCCAGTTGCGGGCGCCGCGTTGGCTTTCGGGGCGCTCGCTCGCAGGATGTCGTTCAGGAACGCGGCGGCCGCGATGCCCGCTCTTCGGTGCCCTTCGGCGCCGCCCAGGAATGCCATCTGGCTCGTTTCGGTGACGCCCCACGGACCCACCGCGGCGAGTTCGACTCGCGTGTCGTCGCCGTTCTCCGCGGCTCGAACGGCCAGCCCGATCCAGGCGCCGGCGGATCTACCGGCTTCGCGCGCCAGGCCGGCAAGCGGGAGCTTCGCGCTGGGATCGCCGGCCGCGATGGAGCGCGTGCCCTTGAGCCACGGGACTTCACCGAACAGCCGGGCTGCTGCTCCGCCGGTCCCGACTTCCACGAGCGCGGCGTTCCACTTCTGACGCTCCAGCGCGCGGCCCAGAACCTGGGGCCACGTGTCCGTATCGCGACCCCAGACGAATTCGCCGACGGCGGCCAGAACCGTGGCCTCGGCTTCGGCGGCGACTTCCGCGGCCGAGCGGCCGGCTTCCGCGACGGCGGAGATGCGCACGTCCACGGCATCTGTGCGGGCGTAAGTGGCAACTACAGGGTTTGCGGCACGCAGCAGATCCTCGCCGAGCAGCGCCGCCGCGGCCGACTCGCCCACGCCGGTGAGGCGGTACGTTCTGATGATCCGTTCCCGGCCGAGGCCGCGATCCATCAGCCGCGGCCGGACCCAGCCATCCCACATCGGCCGCATCTCGCTCGGAGGTCCGGGCAGGGCCACGATGACGGCGCCATTCGGCAGATCCACCCACCAGCCGGGCGCGGTGCCGTTGGCGTTGGGGATTGCCGTCGACGACGGGATGAGCCAGGCCTGCTTCAGGTTGGTCTCCGGGAAGGCGATCCCGCGCCGCTCGAATAGATGGCGCAGCCAGCTCGCCAACTCCGGGTCGACAATGGGCGTCTCCCGACAGACCTGGGCGATCGCCTCGCGCGTGAGATCGTCCGGCGTGGGCCCGAGGCCTCCGGTCGTGACCACCAGGTCAACGCTGGTGAGAGCGCCGGTGAGGGCGGCCGCAACCGTTTCTAGTCGGTCCGGGAGCGCCGAAATCCAGGCAACTTCCACTCCGGAATCGGCCAGCGAACGGGCCAGCTCGCCGCTGTTGGTGTCGCGCGTTTCGCCGACCGTAAGCTCGCTGCCGACGGCCAGCAACACGGCCGTTCGCAGCGGCCGGGCCTTCTTCTGGGTGATCTCCATGCAGGCAAGTTTACGTTGGCGAGCTCGTTTCCGCGGCCAACAGGCCGCGATGCGGCCTCTTCAACCCATTTCGGAGGAGCCGTTTGCCGAATTGGCGCGCCCCACTGCTATGATCGCGGTGCCTTATGACACCTACCCAAAGGAGGTTCCTTGACTGAGCGATCCTCCTCCAGCGATTCCGCTCCAGGCTTGGGGGAGCAGTTCAGGCGCACGAAGAACGCTCTCTTCGGCCTGATCCGGTCGCACATTCATCTCGCCAGGGCCGAGTTCTCGGAGATCGGCGGCGAGGTCAAGCGCGCCTC
>DASVKT010000058.1:0-1673 GCA_036385235.1 Candidatus Limnocylindrales bacterium
CGCGGTTGGTCGGGCCGAGGGTCTGCGACCGGCGAAGGTAGTTCTGGCGCCGCTCAACGACGAGCTGGAGAAGCGAGCCCACGACGTGGCCCTGGAAAAGGCGATGGCCAACCGGGGTCGGCGGACCGCCCTGGAGCCGGCCAAGCTCGTGCGGAGCCAGAAGGGCTGAGGCCCGGAGGCGCGATGAAGTGGCAGCCCCGCGCGGCGGACAGGGTCTTGGCCGCATGAGAGATTGGCGGATGCTGCGGCTGGCAGCATTGTTTGTGGTCGCCGTCGCAGTTGTGGCGGTCGCGTGGCGTGCCGGCAATCCCGATGGACCGGCTGTCGCGACCCGCGCACCGGGCCCCACGTTCAACCTGCCCGCGGCACTCGACGCCCAGATCGACGATGCCGGACTTACACGATCCGGGGCAATCTGGGCGGTCCAGGGCTC
The DNA here is from genome assembly GCA_036385235.1 of Candidatus Limnocylindrales bacterium. Classification (GTDB taxonomy): domain Bacteria; phylum Chloroflexota; class Limnocylindria; order Limnocylindrales; family CSP1-4; genus Fen-1039. The sequence continues at coordinate 434 of DASVKT010000058.1, forward strand.
CTATGTCATGACGTCCGCGGACAACGGCGCCTCCTGGCGTGCAGGCGTCATTCCCGCTCCGGCCCATTCTGTCTTCGCCCTGGACCAGGACCACATCTGGGCCATCGTGCCGGCGAGTTCCGTCACGAGCCTCGGGCAGGCCGCGGCGACAACCCCCATGCCCTCGGCGCGGCCGTTCCTGGTTGCGCGAACCGCGGACGGAGGGAAGACCTGGAACCTGGCGACCGTGCCGGGGAGCTTTGCCTGCGACACGCAGTCGTTCTCGTTCGTTGATCCGGGCCACGGCTACCTGTTATGCACCGGATCCGGCTCCGGCACGATCCTTATGACCGAGGATGCCGGGGCCACGTGGGTGATCCAGGGGCAATCTGCCACGCTTGGGACTTTCCTCACGGCGAGTGACGCAACCACGCTTTGGGCATCTCCGGGCTATGGCTCGAGCGACGTAGCCGCGGCGGGCGGCACCGTCTTACAGGTGAGCCGTGACGCCGGCCGGTCCTGGTCCCGCGTGGATCTATCGGAGGTGGCGGGCCTTCCGGCCGGGACGGTGGTCTCGGTGGCGGCCGTCCCGGTGTTCCGCGACGCATCGAACGGAGCCTTTGCGCTGGGGATCACGCCGGGCGGCTCGGGCTCGACGGCGGTCTGGTTCTATCGGACCGGCGACGCGGGGCAGACGTGGACGCCGACCAAGATGGCCCGGACATTGCCGCTCGTTACCGGTGTCGCCAACGCCCTGGTCGGCAAGGAATGGGCGGTTCTGGATAACGATCAGTTCGGCGGCCTGGCCGTCAGCAGCGACTTCGGGGCTACCTGGCAGAACGCCGCGGCTTACGGATTGCCCGATCACAGCGCCCTGATGTGGGTGGCCTTCACCGACGCGAGCCATGCCGTCGGGTGGGTGAGCACCGCCGGTGGCAACGCGAACGGCCGGGCCATGATGCTGTCGGCGGACGGCGGGGCCACCTGGCACGCGGCCGATTTCGGCGACGCCCGGGCCAAGGTAGGACCGAGTACCGCCCAGGATCCCATCGCCGCAGCCGCTACGGCTCGGAGTTTCGCGGCCGGGTCCGAGTCGGATCCACAGTCGGCATGGCGGCTGCTGTCGTCGTTCTCGCAGCGGGCATACGACGGCTACGAGGCCTTCGCGGCCGCCGAGGGCGTGCGCTACAAGAAAGCGGGCTACAACTACCAGGTTGGGCAGCCGACCCAAAGCGGTGATGCTCGCAACCGGGTCGGCCTG
>DASVKT010000059.1:0-1881 GCA_036385235.1 Candidatus Limnocylindrales bacterium
ACGAAGCTGCGCGCCCAGTAGCGTTGCCGATTCGCCGGCGAGGCAACGAACTCGCCATACGTCATCGGCGTCACCCGCCGCGTGCCGTCCGGCCCCCGGTAGTCCGGGATCCCCGACTCCGTGGACAGGCCAGCACCGCTCAGTAACGTGACGTTCCCGCCGCGCAGGAGATCAACCAGCCGCTCGTATGCCGCCCGGTCCGGCGCGGTCGTCAACGCTGCCTCCACGTCAGTCAGTATGCGACGGTCCGTTTCCGCCGGTGTTTGGCGGACCCCCCAACAGAGGGCACTTCTTCCGACCAAACGCGGCAGCCGGCCCTGCCCATCGCCGGCCCGGGGCCGCCCTCCGACCAAACGTGGCACCTGGCCCTCCCCACCGCCATACCGGGCACTTCTGCCGACCAAACGCGGCACCTGGCCCGGCCCACCGCCATGCCGGGCACTTCTTCCGGCCAAACGCGGCACCTGAACCGGCCCACCGCCATACCGGTGCCGTCTTCCGGCCAAACGAGGCAGTGGTCAGACGGATCGGCCGGGAAAGTGACTGCGCCACTCATCGCGAAACCTTGTCGGCACACTCTGAGAGCCTCGCGATCGCATGGCGTCGGCAATGCGCTCGAGCGTCCGCTGCGGTTCCACATAGATGCCATTGGACCGGACGACGATCAGTCGCCAGCCATCGCCATCCAGATCCTCGCGGCGATCGATGTCGTGGCCCCACTGATCGTCGTTCTCGGCGTGTTGTCGGCCGTCGTACTCGATGATGAGCATCAGGTCGGGATAACAGAGGTCGAACCGCTTCTCCCAGTTACCGGCCCCGTCCCGGACGATCCGGTTGACCTGCGGTTCGGGAAGGCCCGCCAGCACGATCAACATCCGAAGGCGGGATTCCATCGGAGAGTCCACTCCTTTGCGCACGAAACGGACTGCCCTCTGCGCAGGACGCGACCCCCAACCGCCCCAAGCTTTCACCGCATCCACAAGCCGTTCGACCGTTGTGCGCTTGGCCCGCACGAGCGAGTCGCCGAGGACGACGAGGTCCACCAGGGACAGGACACAGGCGAGGTCGATGAACGTCTGCTCAGGACTCGAGACCCGGATGCCCCGGAACTTGACGACGCCCGCGTGGCGGCTGAGCCGATGACAACCCACGCCCCGACGCTCGCTCCGTAGTCCCGGTTGCGGGCAGCTGAGGTGGGTCAGCGGCTGGCTCGGCACGATGGCGCCCCACAGCTCTGCGGCCGTGAAGTGGCTGACCTGCGAACCGGGCGGGCAGACCGTCAGGATCGCCTTCGCCCTGACCGCCGGCGTGACGATTACTTGGGCGGACACGTACAGGTTGTAGAAGAGGCGCTGGTATCGACCAGACCTGAGCTGCTTGGCCGAGATGCCGGCCGATTGCGCCTCGGCTCGGCTGAACGGATCCTGGTCGTTGAACGGCGGCCGGTCGTGGGCTTGCATGACACGAGGGTGCCCTGTTCGGCGGGATGACCACGCTGGATATCCACAGGCAACTGTTCGCCCCGGCACTTCTGCCGACCAAACGTGGCACCTGGCCCTCCCCACCGCCGTGCCCGGCACTTCTTCCGGCCAAACGCGGCACCTGGCCCGCGCCAGCGCTCTGGCAGCGAGTTCCCAGATCACGCGAGAGTGAGAAACATAGTCAAGGGATAACTTATCGTTATACGATGACGGCATGATCGATGCAGCCGGACTGCGCGTGATGCGCGCGATCGCCGATGAAGGAAGCTTCACGGGAGCGGCCGTCTCACTGGGCTACTCCCAACCCGCGATCTCGCAGATGGTGCGCCGACTCGAGCAGCGCAGCGGGACCGTCCTCGTCGAGCGGGTCGGGCGCAATGTGCGGCTGACGGAAGCCGGC
>DASVKT010000060.1:0-4811 GCA_036385235.1 Candidatus Limnocylindrales bacterium
TCCAGCATCCCCAGCCGTTCGAGGTGGACGTGGAGCTCTGGCTGGACCTGGGCCCGGCCGGCCGATCGGACGACCTGGCCCAGACCGCCGACTATCGTGCCGTCTTCGACATCGCCGCCGAAACGATCGAAGGCCCCAGCGTCTTGCTGATCGAAGCTCTGGCGGAGAGGATCGCCGGGCGCGTGCTCGCCCAGTTCGAGGCGCTCGAGTTGTCCGAAGTGGTCGTTCGTGTGCGCAAGCCGGAGGTGGCTCTTCCTGGCGAACTGGATAGCGCCGCCGTGGAGATTCGGCGCCGTCCGCCGGGTCGTCCCTAGCTGGAAGTGGACGGGCGCGTTCCCAGAGTGATCATCATCGCCTGGTAGCCGCCGTTGCGGTAAATCTCAAGGCTGACCGTTCGGCCGGGCGCGTACTGTACGATCACGTCCTCCAGCCGGTTCGAAAGGTCGATCGTCTGGCCCTCTATCTCAGTGATGATGTCGCCGGTCTTGATGCCGGCCGTGTCGCCGGGACTGCCGGGTGTGACCGCCTCGAGCAACGTACCGCTGGCATCCTCGCGGTGGACCCACGCACCCTGGTCCAGGGGCAACTTGTATTGCTCCTTGACACCCGGGTCGATCTCCAGATAGGTCACTCCGATGAACGGCCGGGACAGCGGCTCGCCGGCCAGGGCCTGCTGCATGATCGGCTTGGCCGTGTCGATGGGGATGGCGAACCCGATCCCCTGGCCCGAGTCCACCTCTGCGGTGGCGATACCGATGATGCGTCCGGATCCGTCGACCAGCGGCCCGCCGCTGTTGCCCGCGTTGATCGCCGCGTCGGTCTGGATCAAGCCGTGGAGCGTGACCGGTGTCGGCAGGGAGGGATCGTCGCTGGCGATGGAAATGTCCCGTCCCAGGGCCGAGACGATGCCGGTTGTGGCTGTGTTTGGATACTGCAGACCCAACGGGCTGCCGATGGCGATGGCCAGTTCCCCAACCTGTAGAGTGGAGGAGTCCCCGATCGGGGCAGCGACTAGACCGGCCGCTTCAACCTTGAGGATCGCCAGATCCGTCAGGGTGTCCATGCCGTAGACGGTTGCCGGCATGTGCCGGTCGTCCTGGAGCCGAACCGTCATGGTCTTGGCGGCGGCGATCACATGCTTGTTGGTCAGGATCCAGCCGCGGGAGTCGTAGATGACACCGGACCCGACCGATGTGTTGCCGCTGGCATCCGTGATCACGATCTGCACGACCGCAGGGCTCACTGCGGCGACCGCCGCGATGACGGTTGAGGCATCCGACTCGATTGAGACGTTTGGGTTGGTTGCGGCCGGCGCAGCCTGGGCCCGGTTCAAGAGGCCGGAGGCTCTCAGGGCGGCGTATGTCCCGCCGGCCCCGACCAGTGCGGCCACCAGAGACGTGGCGAAAAGGACGCCGACGATGCCGCGGCCGTATCCGCCGCCTGCCGGCGGCAAGCTGGGGCCCCCGGTTCCACCCTCGGACGGACCGCTCGGCTCAAACCAGCGCTCGGGCGTGGCCGCGCTCGACTCCCGCGCATCTTCTTTGGCGTACGGCGCCTTCCACTGCCGGCGCTGATCCGGCAGTGGCTCAAACCTCTGTATTTCCGGGGAGTTGGGGTCTGACATGGGGGCGGCGATTCCGAGTGCGAAATTGGCGAGAGGTGAATCCTAGGGACAAAGCCAAATTCGCGCCCAAACGGTTTGAGTTCAGAACTTAGGTGCGGCCACGGCAAGTCTGCTGCGCCGGAGGCGCCAGTTCCAGACCGAGGTCGGTGAAGATTCCGCCACTCAGCTCGGATTCGGGGTCGAGGCAGGCGGCGGAGTGGTTGGCGGAGTGGTTGGCGGAGTGGTTGGGCCTTCGCTTCCCTTGGCGGTCACGGCGCCCGTGGCGAGAGCGTCGGCCGACGTCCTCGGATCTGCCGGCAGGGTCACGGTGAAGGTGGTTCCCGAGCCGACACGGCTCTCGACCGCGACTCGGCTCTCGACCGCGACTCGGCCGCCGTGCATTTCCACGATGGAGCGGACGATGGCGAGGCCCAGGCCGCTGCCGCTGCCACGGGCCTCGTTGGCTCGCGAGCCGCGGTAGAAGCGGTCGAAGATGTGCGGCAGTTCCTCGGGGCCGATGCCCACGCCGGTGTCGATGACGCTAATGCGGGCGCCGCGGAGATGAGGCACCAGGGTCACCCTGACGGAGCCGCCGCGGGGCGTGAACTTCAACGCGTTGCCGATGAGGTTCGTCAGGACCTGGCCGAGGCGCTGCGGGTCGTGGCGGGTGGAGACGGGTATGTCCGGCATCTCGGCCGTGAGGGTCAGGCCGCGGCGACGCGCCGAAACCTGGGCCTGCTCGACGGCCGACTCGATCGTGGCCCGGAGGTCGTCCGGCCGGAGGTCCAGCCTGATCAGGCCCGAATCCAGTTTGGACAGCTCGAGCAGGTTTTGGGCCAGCCAGTCCAGGCGTTCGATCTGCTGGGCGCTCGCTTCGAGGAACTCCGTCCGGGTGGCTACGTCGTTGCCGGCCTTCTCCTGGAGTAACTCGTTGAATGTGCGGAGCGCGGCCAACGGAGTCCTGAGCTCATGCGATACGTCCGCAAGGAATTCACGGCCGATGTCGCGATCGCGCCGGATGACCTCCATCGTCTCCTCTACCTGGTCCGCCATGGCGTTGAATTGCCGGGATAACTCGGCGATCTCCTCGCCTCCAGTGCGGGCTCGGTCGGCTGGCACGCGGCGGGATAGGTCTCCCTCCGCCAGGGCGCGGGCCGCGTCCGTAAGTCGGCGGAGTGGCTTCGTGAAACGGCGGGCCAGAACAAAGGACACGACGATAGCCACGAGGAGGCCGCCGATGGCGGCGATGAGCAGGAATCCGATGACGCTGGTGATGGTGTTGTGGCGTGTCGTATAGGGCGCCGACAGGCTGACCTCCAGATACCAGGTCGGCTTGACTCCGGCCGGATCGACGAATTTGAACGTCTCGGAGAAGCTGACCGTGTCCCGCTCCTGGCCTCGAGCCGGCTGGGCGGTCAACTTGGCGCTGAAGGTGGATTCGGGCACGGCCGGGATCAGCTCCGTCCCGTGGCTCGTTTCCGATCCCAGGCCGAATTCCAGCTGCAGGTCCGCCTGGGCGACGTTGTTGGCGTAGTCCTCCATGTCGGCTTTGTCACCGATCTGCGCGACCACGTTTGCGTTGAGCGTGCCGCCGGGGGAGACGACCATCCCGTTTGCCTCGTCCTGCTGCACTGTGGCCTCGGCCTTGACCCTGACCACAGTGGCCACGGCATTGGCCCGGGCCTCCAGGTTGGTGGTCTCTTGCTGGCGCAGGTCGTTGTTCAGGACGAAGACCGTCAGGATCGAGACGATTCCGACTGCTAGCGCGAAGACAAGCACGAACGTCAGTGACAGGCGGCCCTGGAACGTGCGCGGCAGCGCCCGAGACATGGGGACGGAGATGTTCTGAAGCCGCTCGCCGGTGTTCCGGCGCGCGGTGCCGATGCCGGTGGCGCGTGTGGCTGCGCCGGCTGCTCGCGTGGCTGCCCCGGCGGCTCGCTTGGCCCTGTTGGTCGCCTTGGGGCCGGACGGCGGGGCCTTGCCTGTGGCCCTGTCTTGCTTCCTCTTCCTCCGCCCCGGCGCCATGTCAGCGTTCCGCGAAGGCATACCCCGCGCCGCGGACCGTCAAAACGAACCGCGGGCTGGACGGATCGTCCTCCAGCTTCTCGCGCAGGTGGCTGACGTGGACGTTGATCGTCTTCTCGTCCTGGTCCAGGGCCTCGTAGTCGCGGATCAGTTCCAGCAGCTCCCGCCGGGAGTAGACCCGGCCGGGCTTGCTGGCGAGGTGGCGCAGGATCTCGAACTCCGTCGCCGTCAGCGGAATGCGCCGTTCGCCGCGCTGGACGCGCCGCCGCTCCAGATCTATCAACAGGTCGCCGTGGCGCAGCAGTCTCCCGCCACCTGCATCGGACAGGTCGCCGTACGCCCGCCGCAGAAGCGCCTTGATCCGGCTCATCAGTTCGCGCAGCCCGAACGGCTTGGTCATGTAGTCGTCCGCGCCCAGCTCCAGGCCGATGACCTTGTCCATTTCCTCGTCCCGAGCGGTCAGGACGAGAACCGGCGCCTTGGATCCGCTGGTTCGGAGTCGGCGCAGAACCTCAAAGCCATCTATGCCCGGAAGCCGGACATCCAGCACGATGAGATCCGGGCCCTCTCGCAGCGCGAACTCCAGACCCTCCTCGCCGGACCTGGACACCGCAACCTGGTAGCCCTCCTGCTGAAGGGCGTACTGGATTCCACGCGCCACCGCGTACTCGTCTTCGACGATCAGAATCGTTGCTGCCATGAGGCGATCGTACACCCGGGGAGCAGCCGGGAGGGCGGACGGGGCGCGCGCGGAAGAGTGGGCAGCCGCTTCATGCCTAACTCCCCTGGGGGGAAAGTTAGGCATCTGACGGCCACCCCGGACCTGATCTGGGCTTGTCGTGGCGTCGATGTCGGCCTTGATCCGGCGTTCGCGAAGCGATTTCGACCGAGCGGGGCGGCTATATCCGCCGATTGACCGGCAGGAGCCCGTTCGACCTCGCATAACTCCCGTGGCAGGGGAGTCAGGCAATATGTCGGGCTGGAGGGTCTAACAGGCTGCCCTTTCGGCCGGATTCAGCCGCGCGGGGGAGTGCATGTTGCCCAAATAGTTGCTGTGGGGCTGATCGATCGGACCGGATCGATCAGCCCGCCGTATCCAGTCAACTCCTTCCCGTGGTAGGCTCCTAGGTCGAAGCGCCTCCGCAACGGTCAGTGCGCTCGATAGGCCCGCGCAGAGAGGTCT
>DASVKT010000061.1:0-3995 GCA_036385235.1 Candidatus Limnocylindrales bacterium
GAGCCTCGGTCTTACGCCGCGTCTTGTCCGCCTGAACGGCATCGCGGACCGTGTAGATCTGGCGGATGACGATGATCACGCATAGGGCCAGGCAACTCGCAGCGACCACCAGATAGTGCTCGCCGAGATCAATCACAAGAAGGACCAACTGCACAGAGCCGGCCGCGATCGAGGCGTAGAAGAGAGGGCTCGGCCCGTGCTCTCGCATCAGGTTCTGATGCTTGTCGCGGGCCCGCAACTCCAGCCGCGCCCCAACGATCAGCGCACAGCGGAAGAGGGCAAGCGAGATCTGGCCGATAGTGGCCGCGCCGTCGGTGACCGGCCCCGGGCCGCTCGTCAGTACGGCCCCAATGATCGCGGTCGCACCGCCGAGCACCAGCACTGTGGCGGCGCCCGGGGAGAGTCCTTCCGTTGGGCGGAGGGCAATCCTGGACAGAATTGCAATGGCGAGCAGGGCCGGCCCGCCGAATGTTGCCCACGCCATCACGTCCGTGCCGGATGACGCCGGAACGGTCTCGCCCACGAGGTACCAGAGCGTCAGACCGGCCACGATGACGACGCCCACGAGGTCGAGAACGTACTGGCTGCGAGGCCGCGTTCTGGCATTCCTGGCAGGCCGGAACAGGAGGACGGCGGCGCCAAGCAGGATCAACGGGATCAGGTTCGCGATTGCCGCGATCTCGCCGGAGATCATGGCAAGTGGAGGATCGGCAGCGAGCCAGAAGGCGTCCGCTACCGGCATCGTCAGTCCGGCGACAACCACCAGGCGCCACGGCATCTGGTCTCGCGCGGTCAGTCTGGCGTCCCATACGAGGAGGACTGCGATCAGCCCGATAGCGATACCGGTGGGCATCAGCCAGAAGTCCGAGAGGGATGAGTGGCCGTTCGGCTGTCGGCCGGACGTCACCGCGAAACAGAGATACCCGAGCAACCACAGGATGGCGACGAGCGCGACGGGATCCAGCCTGGGGGCGACGCGCATCATCAGCTTGCGAACTGCCCGCAAGCGCGGTTCGGCGTATGCCCAGACCGGAACTATTCTGGTTGAGGGCGCGCGAGTTCTTCTCATCCACCCAAGGTGTCGGAAGCGCGGCCGCAATACCTGAAGTAATGGTTGCGGATCCGAAAAACCGCCCGCTGTGGGCGGCCGCGACTACTCCTCGCCGAGTTCTTCCTCGGAGTCGTGCCCGAGGGCCCGCTTGGCCAGGTTCGGGAGTCCGCCGGGCAGCATTTTGCCGATCAGAGCGACGACGACTGCCACCACGAACAGGCCGAGCAGCGCGGCAACGGTGTAGGTCCGAACGCTGCGGCGATCTGGTTTTGCCTGGTCCATCGTCTTGCCTCGCTTCTACGCGGGTTTGGGCTTGGACGTTTCCGCCTCTTCCATGCTCGTCGTAGTCTCGATCAGCTTGCGGTAAAGAGCCAGCAAGGCTTCCTGCGGAACCGGACCGTTGTTGGCCATCGCCACTCGGAGCAGAACATCACGCTCACGCTCCAAGTCCACCAGAGGCCGGCCGCTCTCAACCTTGGCTCGGGCCGCCTTGAGGCCGAGTCTGGCTCGACGATTGAGCAGGTCCACGATTTCCCGGTCGAGCGCGTCGATCTCGGCTCGAACGGCGTCCAGATCGTCCGTCATCGGTCGTGCCCGTCGGCGATGTACTCCAGCGCCAGCGTGTAGCCGGCAACGCCCCGGCCGACGATGCTCTTGGCGGCGATGTCGCGCAGGAAGTTGACGCGCCGGAAATCCTCGCGCTCGTCCGGGTTGGAAATGTGGACCTCCACGAACGGCAGGTTTATGCCCTTGAGCGCATCCCGAAGCGAGACGCTCGTGTGGGTCAGGCCGCCGGCGTTCACGATTGCCCAGTCGAAGTCGCGTTGCTGTAGGCGGTCGATAAGGGCGCCCTCGTGGTTGGACACGAAGCAGTCGATCTCCAGGCCCAGTTCCGCACCGCGTTTGCGTAGCCCTTCCTCCACCTGCGCCAGGGTGGTGTGGCCGTAGATCTCCGGCTCGCGAGTCCCCAGGAGGTTTAGGTTGGGACCGTTCATCACGAGAACGCGCGTCATTTGATCCCTGCTTCCGATGTGACCCGGGTGATGCGCAACGCGGCGGCGAGGCCGGCTGCAACCGCCTCAGGCGGCACGTCAGTCCTGATTTCGACGCCTGTTTCCGTGGGCAGGATCCAACTGAGCTTGCCCATGGCGTGCTTCTTGTCCGTGGCGAGGTGCTCCATCACTGTCTCGGCCGAAACCGCCGGCGCCTCGACGGCCAGCCCCAGCCGGTCCAGCAGGTGGTTGACCCGCACGGCTCGCTCCTGGGTCGTCAGCCCCATGGCCTGGGCGATCGCAAAAGAGCCTCGCAGGCCGTAGGCCACCGCCTCGCCGTGCATGATCGCCTTGAATCCGGCCGCCGCCTCGATGCCGTGGCCGAGCGTGTGTCCCAGGTTCAAGGTCATGCGCAGACCGGCCTCGTGCGCGTCCTCCGTGACGACCAGGACCTTGGCCCAGGCGCAACGCTCCACCATCTCTGCCACAGCACCCGATTCGATGGGCCGAGCGTCGCCACGGGCGTAGGCCGCCCCCTGTTCCTCCACGAGCTCCGTCAGCCGCTCATCGCCGAGCACGGCCATCTTCACGACTTCGCCCAGGGCGGCGCGGCGCTGGCGAACCGGGAGAGTGGCATGGAAGGCCACATCCGCGATAAACGCCACCGGCTGGTGAAATGCCCCGACCAGGTTCTTGCCCTCGGGGATATCCACGGCAGTCTTGCCGCCGAGTGCCGCATCCACCTGACCGACCAGTGTGGTGGGGACGTGGACGACGGCAATTCCACGCAGGTAGAGCGCGGCCACGAAGCCCGCGGCGTCCGTGAGTGCGCCGCCGCCGATGGCGACGATCGTCTCCTTGCGGTCCACGCGCAGGCGCGCGAGAGCGCGGCAGGTTTCCTCCACCACGTGGAGGCGCTTGGCGTTTTCGCCTCGCGGCATGAGGATCCGCTCTACCGGCCAGTCTTCGGCCGTGAGCGATTCAGCGATGCCGGCGCCGGCAACTTCCCAGGCTCGCGGCTCGGACAGCAGGATTGCCCGCCGCGCACCGGCACGAGTAAGCGTCGCCGAAACCGACCGGGCGGCAATTCCGTGCCCAATCTCCACCCGCCCGATGGCGGTGTCCGCGCGCAGCATCATCGCATCGGGAGAAAGGCCGTCGGCCAGTCGCCCTTCGACGGCTCGCAGGGTCGCATCCACGTTCGTGGTTCCGGCGATTCGGAATGCGGGAGCGTAGAAGCGCTGCCGATCCGCAGCCAGCTGGCGGAGCGTAGTCGTTGGATCTGTGCCGACGACGAGCGGACGGACGTGGCCGCTCTTGCTAAGTCGGCTTGCCAGCATCTCCGGGGCACCGTCCAGCCAGACCGGGATGCGGTCGCGGTAGAGCAACCAGCGGTTGCGAGGGTCTATGACCGTCCCGCCGCCGGTCGCGATGACCCGGCGCAGTTCGGTTTCCGGGTCGGCCGGGCCGAGCGATAGGACGGCATGGTGCTCGCGGTGCCGAAAACCCGCCTCACCCTCTTCGGCGAAGATCTCGGGCACGGACTTGCCACTCTGCATCTCGACGAGCTCGTCGAGATCCACGAATGTGGCGCCGTGGCGACTTGCCAGGCGACGCCCGACTGCGCTCTTACCGCTGCCCGGCAGGCCGACGAGTACGAGGTCCATCGCCTACTCGCTCTCGGCCGGCGCGGTACCGCCGCCGCGCTTTGTGGCGGGTCCGTCCGCGATTCGGTCTCTGTAGCGGGCGGCGTTGTCCAGGATTTCTGTGAGCGAGTCGCCGCCGAACTTCTCCAGCATCGCGTCCGCCAGCACAAGGCAGACCATCGCCTCGGCAACCACACCGGTGGCCGGCACGACGCAGATGTCACTGCGCTCGTAGTGGCCCTTTTCCACAGGGCGGCCGCTGACAAGGTCCGCAGACGGCAGGGGGCGGGGGAGTGTGGAGATGGG